>JAJZTL010000020.1 GCA_021848965.1 Pseudomonadota bacterium | reverse complement strand
AACAAGGCCTTAATCACTATGCTCAAGACAAAAAATTTCAGCAAGAATTAAAGAGTTTACTTAAAAATTTTGCCGGTCGCCCCACTGCCTTAACTTATGCCAAGCGACTGTCAGAAAAAACCAAACGACATATTTATCTAAAACGGGAAGATCTCCTTCATGGTGGCGCACATAAAACGAATAATACGTTGGGACAAGGATTACTCGCGCAGTACATGGGAAAAACGCGTTTAATTGCAGAAACCGGCGCGGGACAACATGGTGTTGCCACCAGCATGGTGGGGGCTCTTTTAGGTCTACCTGTCACTGTTTACATGGGAGCAAAAGATGTTGAACGACAAGCATTAAATGTAGAAAGAATGCAATTATTTGGCGCCACGGTTGTTCCCGTAACGTTAGGATCACAAACTTTAAAAGATGCTATTAATGAAGCTTTGCGTGACTGGTTGCATGACAGTGCTAATACTTTCTACGTCTTTGGAACCGCTGCAGGTCCACACCCATTTCCTAGTATGGTTCGCCATTTCCAAGAAATTATTGGCCAAGAAGCCCGTAAACAATTATTAGAAGAGGCTAATACATTACCTGATGCCATTTATGCTTGTGTCGGTGGAGGAAGTAATGCCATTGGTTTATATAGTGCATTTCTGCAAGATCAGGGTGTACAAATTTTTGGAGCAGAACCTTCTGGTGCTGCAACTTTAAGCCAGGGAAAGCCCAGTATTTTTCACGGTATGCACTCATATTTTTTACAAAATAATGAAGGGCAAATTCAAGAAACGCATTCCATTGCCGCAGGACTTGATTATCCGGGCATTGGTCCAGAACATGCCTGTCTAAAAAATAATGGTCGCGTTACGTATGAATGTATTACGGATGAAGAAGCCATACAAGCTTTTGAAACACTCGCGCAAATTGAGGGTATCTTGCCTGCGTTAGAGTCTGCACACGCCGTGGCTTTAGCTTTAAAAAAAGTGAATTCTTTTCCAGAAAACTCCGTTCATTTAATTAATATTTCTGGACGTGGGGATAAAGACCTTCATACTTATATCACCTATAGAGGTAAATAATGAATCCTAATCCATTTAATATCTTAAAAAACTCTCGAGGACTTATTCCTTTTTTTGTGTTAGGCGACCCTGCTTTTGAAGAATCATTATTTCTTATCAAAACTGCCATTGATGCAGGCGCTGATGCATTAGAATTAGGACTCCCTTTTAGTGATCCCATTGCTGATGGGCCAATTATTCAACGCGCGAATGAACGCGCGTTAAAACACATGAATTTTGCTAAAGCTGAAGAATTAATTCGTGAAATTCGCGCTTATTCTGATATTCCAATCAACCTTCTCAGTTACGCAAATCCGCTCTATCGCTTAGGTTATGAATCTGCCATACAACGTCTGAAAAATTGTGGCATTCATGGCTTACTTGTTGCTGATGTCCCTCTTGAAGAAAGTCGTGAATTAACCGCTTTATTGGAGAAATATGATCTGAAACAAAGCTTTTTAATTGCACCAAATACAGAGGCTTCTCGTGCTGTTATGATTCATCAACAATCCACTGCATTTACTTACTGTGTGAATCGTTTAGGAACTACCGGCATGAATAATGGCGTATCCAGTGAAATTATGTTACTTTTAACACATTTAAATCATGTGGCACCAGAAACTCCACGAGCCGTCGGATTTGGCATTCATACTCCCGCGCAAGCACAACAACTTTTTTCAGCGGGTGCTGATGCCGTCATTGTAGGCAGTCAAATTATAGCGTTTATTGAAGCTGAAAAAGATCAAACAAAACGCTTGTTGGCCATAGAAAATTATATTAAAGAGTTTAAACGAGAAATACATTCATGATACCCAAGCATTTATGGGAACCTTTTTCCTGGAAAAAATACTCTATTACTCAAGGGGTTGAGTATCCTGATATCAAAAAGTTTGATCAGGTTTTATCGCAATTAAAAAATGCGCCACCTTTAGTTACAGAGCGTGAGGTTAAACATTTAAGAGAATTAATGCATAAAGCAGCTCAAGGGGAAGCTTTTATTCTTCAGGGAGGGGATTGTTCAGAACTATTGAGTGACTGTAATCAAGCACAAATTACCAATAAATTTAAAATTCTCCTGCAAATGAGTGTTATTTTAATTCATAGCTTGAAAAAACCTGTGATTCGTATTGGTCGCATTGCAGGACAATATGCAAAACCACGTACAGTACTAGAGGAAACTATTGAAAACATCACTCTTCCAACTTACCGCGGAGACATGATTAATGGTTATGATTTCACCAAAGAAGCACGTACGCCCGATCCTAAACGCATGTTGCAAGCATATCAATGTTCTGGTTTAACATTAAATTATTTACGTGCCTTGGCGAGCGATGGTTTTTCTGATTTGCATCACCCCCATGCTTGGCAGATGGATTTTCTTGAAAAAAATCATAGTGCTCAACCTTATCAGGCAATTCTTGACTCTGTAACACATGCTTTACATTTTTTTGAATCGGTTTTGGGGCTCAAACATGATGACGTTAAACGCGTTCAATTTTTTACCAGCCATGAAGCTTTACATTTACCTTATGAGGCAGCTTTAACCCGAGAGGTATTACCGCATCAATTTTATAACCTAAGCACTCATTTTCCTTGGGTGGGAATGCGAACGTTAAGCTCTGATTCTGCTCATGTTGAATACTTGCGCGGCATTGAAAATCCTGTTGGTATTAAAGTGGGACCTAATGTGCATTTTGATGAGTTAATGAACATTATTTCCGTTATAAACCCACAGAATGTTTCGGGAAAAATTGTCTTAATTCATCGCTTTGGAAAAAACAAAATTACTCAAAAATTACCTACGTTATTAGAACAATTAAAGCAAGAAAAGCTGTTATGCACTGTCATTTGCGATCCGATGCATGGCAATACATATACAACGAAACAAGGGATTAAAACACGCTATTTTGATGATATTTTATACGAATTGCATCAAGCTTTTACTCTGCACCATCAATACGAAATTCCTCTTGCAGGGATTCATTTTGAAATGACTGGAGATAACGTCACTGAATGTGTAGGGGGTTCTTGTGGATTAAGTGAAAATGATTTAAGTAAAACATATACCAGTCTTGTTGATCCTCGATTAAATTATAGCCAAGCTTTAGAAGTGGCTTTAAAAATTGCTGAATGGCATCAAGAAATTCCCCCCTTTGTCAAAGGGGGGGACAGGGGGAATTTTCCCAAATGAGCACAACTCAAATCTCCCCTATTCAAAAACCATTTAATGTCCATTTATCATTGCCTGGTTCAAAAAGCTTAACTAATCGTGCATTAATGATGGCAGCATTGTGCGAAGAAAAGTCAGTATTGGAAAATTTATTAACATCCGATGATGCAGACGCGTGTCGAGAGGCCATTCAACAATTGACTACGAAAAGACAAATCCATTGCCATGACGCAGGCACCGTGGCTCGTTTTCTTCTTCCTGTTTGTGCTGCATTGGGCGGCGAATATCATTTTGATGCCAGTTCCCGTCTCCGAGAACGCCCCATTCAGCCTTTAATTCAAATTTTACAACAACAGGGTGTCCGATTTGATTTCTTAGAATCTCCTAGGCAAATGCCTTTTGTAGTACACTCATCAGGATTACCAGGTGGTAACATAGCTATTGATATAAGCGATTCCAGTCAGTTTTTATCCGGATTATGTATGGCGGCACCTTTAACCAAACAAGGTATGATAATTCAAACCAATGCATCCATAGCCAAAAAGCCATACGTATTAATGACATTAAAGCTCATGCAGCAATTTGGCATTGCTTATCAATATCACAATGAGTTGACCCTAGAAATTTTTCCAGGGCAGTATCAAGCAACCCATCTTACCATAGAACCTGATGCCTCGACTGCTTCTTATTTTTTTGCTGCTGCAGCATTAACACAAAGCACGATACATATTAAAGATCTTACATCTGAAAGCTGCCAAGGCGATTTAAAGTTTTTAGATTTATTAGAAAAAATAGGCTGTCGTATTCATCAAACCACTTCAGAAACTTCGGTTACTGGCCCTGAACGTTTGCAATCTTTAGGTGAAATTAATATGAGTGGTTTTACAGATACCTTTATGACCCTCGCCATTATTGCACCTTTTTTACCTACTCCAACGACTATCCATGGATTACGCCATACAAGACTACAAGAGTCTGATCGTGTTGCTGCTGTTAGTGACGGATTAATGCGCTTAGGTATTCAAACAGCAAGTAGTGAAGACAGCTTAACCATTTTTCCGGCCCCTCCACAAAGTAACACCATAATACATAGTCACCATGATCATCGCATTGCCATGGCTTTTTCTATTTTGGGATTAAAAATACCCGGAATTAGCATTGAACACGCTAAATGCGTCAGTAAAACCTGCCCTTTATTTTTTCAATATTTAGGAGAACTGAATGTCCAGTAACTCTTTTGGTCAACTATTCCGGATTACTACTTGGGGAGAATCTCATGGCAAAGCGATTGGTGTTGTCATTGATGGTTGCCCCGCTGGTTTGCAAATTACAGAAGAAGAAATTAATGCCGCTTTGGCATTACGCGCACCAGGGCGTTCACTTTATACAAGTCCGCGTTCTGAATTTGATCAAGCTGAAATTTATTCAGGTGTTTTTAATGGGGAAACTACTGGGGCACCTATCTCTATTATTATTCCAAATCAAGATGCTAAAAGCAGTGCTTATGAGCCGATAAAACAGGTTCTACGTCCAGGACATGCCAATTTCACCTACTTACAAAAATATGGCATTTTTGATTATCGCGGTGGCGGACGCGCTTCAGCTCGCGAAACAGCTTGTCGTGTGGCAGCCAGCGCCGTTGCTAAAAAGTTATTACAATATGATAGCATTCAAGTGACTGCCTATTTAGAAACGCTTGGAAATATTCAAGTAAAAAATATTGATATAGATAATACTAATATTGATGCTTTTAAAAAGGCAATATGCGATAGTGCTATTTTTTGCCCTGACAAAGAAGCGGCTGCGAGCATGGTGGCTCGACTCACTGAAATAATGCAAGAGGGAGATTCATTGGGAGGCATAGTCGCTTTTATTGCCACAGGATTACCTATTGGATTGGGAGACCCTGTCTATGAAAAGCTGGAGGCCAATTTGGCCAAAGCCATGTTAAGTTTACCTGCAACCAAAGGTTTTGAATTTGGTGAAGGATTTAACGCCGCCAGTATGTTAGGTTCGGAACATAACGATCCTTTTGTTGTAAAAAATCAACATATTTATGGTTCTCATCTTTCTTCTCACGCGTGCCAGATTGAAACTCATCGAAATCATGCTGGAGGCACGCTAGGTGGAATTTCGACAGGCATGCCATTAACCGGACGAGTCGCCTTTAAACCCACTTCTAGTATTAAAAAAACTCAAACAACATTGGACACCGAAGGAAATACAGTCGCACTCAATCTGCCTGCAGGCTCTCGACACGATCCGTGTGTAGCGATCCGAGCTGTTCCTATTGTTGAGGCAATGTGCACACTAGTTTTAGCCGACGCCTTATTGATGAATCGTTGCGCGAGGTTATAGTTCATGATACTGAAAATAGGCAAAAATATTTTATCCACAGCATTAGCCGATCACTGTAAGCAATTTCCTCGACGTTGGGTGATGATTTCAGATGCCCATGTTGCACCTCTGTGGGGTGAAACACTCAAAGATTATTTACACATTGATTTAATTACTTTTCCTGCAGGAGAAATTCATAAAACAAGGGAAACCAAACAACAACTTGAAGATGCTTTATTTGAAAAACACTACGGACGAGATACAGGGCTCATTGCTTTAGGCGGTGGTGTAGTCACAGATATCGTTGGCTTTCTTGCTTCTACATATTGTCGTGGTGTGCCTGTTATTTATGCTCCGACAACATTTCTTGCAATGGTAGATGCAAGTATCGGTGGAAAAACAGGGGTTGATACACCTTTCGGTAAAAATCTCATTGGTTCTTTTTATCAACCGCAGGCAGTTTTTATGGATATTGCCACTTTAGATACTTTACCAGAAAGAGAATGGCGCGAGGGTTTAGTAGAAACATTAAAGCATGGATTAATTATGGATGCTCCTCTTATCCAAAAATTACACTTGCCACATTCAGAGCAAAGGCTATTGAATATTGTTCATCAAAGTGTTTCTATCAAACAAAATATTGTCAATCAAGATACTCATGATCACGGCATTCGCCAATGGCTTAATTTTGGTCATACCATTGGACATGCGATAGAAACGTTGGAAAACTTTCGAATTAGCCATGGTGAAGCTGTCGCCATTGGTTTAATCGTAGAAGCTTACATCTCGGCTTTATCCGGTTTTTTAGATTTTTCCGTAGTTAATGACATCGAGCATATTTTACGCACTTATCAATTGCCTTTAAAAACTATGGCTTTTCAACAAATTAATGCCATAAACAACATTATGGGATTAGATAAAAAATCTCTAAAAAATATACCTCATTTTGTGTTATTAGAAGGTGTAGGTAAAGTGCGTTCATTTAATAATCAATTTACCTTTCCTGTTGAACCCCAAATATTAGATCAAGCGCTTAATTGGGCAAAACGTTTTACATTATGAAAAATTTTGTTAAAATCAATTTATTCATTAACTTAATATTAAATAATTATGGCAAAAACACCTTCGAATATGCTTCCTTTGGGAACGCACGCGCCTGATTTTACGTTATATGACACAGTGTCAGGTAAAAACCTTAGTTTAAATGATATAAAATCTCCTATTGCCACGGTTATTTTTTTTATTTGTAACCATTGCCCTTTTGTACAACATATCAATGTTGGTATCGTGGCGTTGGCAAAAGATTATCAGAAACTCGGCATACATTTTGTCGCCATTAATGCCAATGATGTGGAAAAATATCCTGAAGATTCTCCAGAAAAGATGACTGAAGCGGCACAACAATTAGGTTATTCTTTTCCCTATTTATTTGATGACACTCAAGAAGTTGCCAAAGCTTACCAAGCAGCTTGTACTCCCGACTTTTATATTTTTGATAAGCATTTGGCTTGTATTTACCGCGGGCAATTAGATGACTCTCGACCAGGTAATGATATTCCTGTGACAGGAAAAGATATTCGTCTGGCTTTAGATTGTGTGTTGACAGGACGAGACATTCCATCGAATCAAAAGCCCAGCATTGGCTGTAATATTAAGTGGAAATAAATTCTAGACAGAATACTCGAATTTTTCTCGCATTGCCTGTGGATGAAAAATACCACAAAGCAATTACAGAATTGCAATCTGAATTAATGTTGGATTTAGAGCATCTTCCTCACTCGATTCGTTGGACTCAACCACAACGACTACATCTCACTCTGTTTTTCTTAGGCCGTCATTCACAAAGAACTATCCAACGCTTAGTTAAAGAGTTAACAAAAATAGATTTTTCTGCATTACCTCCGATAGAGTTTTTTTGTAATCAAATTCAATTATTTCCGCAAATAAAACCAACAGTTGTCGCTTTAACGGGAAAAACTCATTCTTCTTTAAAACTTCTACGCGAATCCGTAGGGCATTGTCTTGAAAAAGCCAATATTCATCCCGACTTATCGATTGAAAGTCATGGATTTCTTCCTCATATAACCTTAGGCAAATTAGAAGAGCCTACTGATTTTAAAACACAACCTACTAAAATTAGCCTTCATTTCAACGAGCTGATTTTATTCAAAAGCGAACCTATCGAACCTCCACGTTCGCCTTATGTGACACATACTGCTTTGTGCCAACGAAGATTATCACCTTAAAATTAATGCTCATTATTTAAAAAATATCGTGTTGAGCAATTTTTATTGAAAAAAAAATATGCTCAAGATATACTTTATTTCATGTTAAGCAAAAAAATATAAGCCATGTCAAATTCCATTTTTGTTGGCAGAAAAACTGAGTTAACGCGATTAAATGCGTTATATGATAAAAAAAACCAGCATTAGTTGTTGTGAATGGACGTAGACGCGTGGGGAAAAGTCGCCTTATATCTGAATTTGCTTCAACACGCACAAAGCAGCAATTCTGGAGTTTTTCAGGCCTTGCTCCTCAAGAGGGAATGGCCGCTCAAGAGCAACGAAATAACTTTGCGCGACAATTAGCCTTAATGCTTAAACTTCCTCCTGTTACTTTTCTTGATTGGACTGATGCATTTGAATATTTAAGCTTACATACAAAAACAGGAGATATTATTCTTTTTGATGAAATCTCCTGGATGGGCACGAAAGATTCTACATTTATTTCTAAGCTTAAAGTATGGTGGGATAAACAAAACCAACATCTATTACTTGTCTTCTGTAGTTCAGTATCCATTTGGATTGAAGAAAATATTTTAAACAGTACAGCTTTCTTTGGACGTATCCATTTGAGTATAACTCTCGAGCCTTTATCCATACCTGAAAGTGCTGAGTTTTTAAGAAAAATAAATCTTAAATTTTCAAGCTATGACATTTATAAACTGCTGAGTATTGTTGGTGGTATACCTTGGTATTTGGAACAAATCAATCCAAAAATTACTGCAGATGAGAATATCAAACAACTTGCATTTGAAAAAAATGGACTATTGGTTTTAGAATTTGATCGAATTTTTCATGATTTATTTAATGGTAAAGGTGTAACCTATAAAAAAATATTGAACGCTTTAAAAGATGGTGAAAAAACTTTGGCAGAAATACGCGAACTCATAGACTTTCCCCACAGCGGCACCTTAAGCCAAATGATAAATCATCTTATTATTGCGGGCTTTGTTAAGAAACAACCTTTGTGGTCTTTTAAAACAGCCAAACCATTAAAACAGAGTTTATATCGTATTGCAGACCCTTACATAAGATTCTACCTTAAAATGATAGAACCCAATTTATCTAAGATTGCTATCGGAGGATATCAAGAACTAAGTCTACAAGCACTTCCAGGATTTGAAGCTCATTTAGGATTACAGCTTGAGTATTTATTACTGCAAAATCGTTCACTGCTTTTGAAAGCCCTCAGTATACGAGGAGAAGACATCACAGCAGATGGCCCCTATCGCCAAACTAAAACCACCACTCAAAAAGGGTGTCAGATTGATTATTTAATACAAACTACCACCAAAAATCTTTTTATTAGTGAATTTAAATTTAGAAAACGTGAGATTGGTAGTGAAATTATTCATGAAATGCAAGAAAAATTCTCCGCTTTAAAAATACCAAGAGGATTTGCCAGTGTCCCTGTATTGTTTCACTTAAGTGGCGTTGTTGATGCAGTTGCCACCACCACATATTTTTATCGTATTGTTGATATTAGCGATTTCTTAGATGAAATAGGCTAATTTTCTTCTTCGTACACTACATTGCGCCAGCCAATGCACTACAACAAGCCTCAAGACAACTTGCATTACAGCAACACACCGCATTCCCACAGCCAGAACAACTGCTTGATAAAACATCACATGATGCTTCAGCAACATTGGAAAAACATGATACACCTGTATTACAAATGGATACCGGTGCATCATAGCAACAAAATTTTCCAGGCGTAAAACAAAGCACATCCAGGGTATTATATAAACAACGTGCGCATACAAAGTCATCATTACTACTTGTTGTTGTATTTTGATTTGGTGTTGGTGTAATCATGCAATAATAACAACACCAAAAACAGAAATCATCATCATTACAACAACTATCAGAGTCACTATTTTTTTTCTTCTTTTTACCATTATTATCGGCATTATCTTGAGATCTAACGGGACTCTCTAGTTCTTCTTTTCCGTCATGTTGAGGATTTGACTCAACTACGTGAGCTTCTGCTATTAAATCTGCATTAATGGGGTTGGCAACAACTACTGTTGGCTCCTTGGGTTTATCTTTCCTGCAACAAAAAAACATTATTCAATCTCCTAGGCAATAAACAATTTCATTTTATCTAAAAAAGATTATTGAATTATTAAATTTAAAAAAGATCTTCCAATGTCACCACTCCATCAATAATTGTTGATGAATGTATATCTTCTTTCAAACCATTGGCTGAAATTATTACCATAAAAATTTGTTTTTGCGTTTTTGTTTTTGCTTTAAATACTTCGCGCTTTGTTTGTAAATTTTTCAGGTAAGACGCATTAATAGTAAAAGGTTGACAGGTATATTTTATTTCACACAAGGTAATAGCATTATCATTTCGCTCAATGAGCAAATCAATCTGCACGCCAGGCTGTTCATCGACTTTGTTTGTTCGCCACGTTGAAACACTTTCTGCAGAGACAAGACCTAAAGCTTGAATGATTTTTTGAATATGTTTATAACAAACAGCCTCAAAAGCATAAGCTGCCCACACATGATAGAGTGGTTTATCCATCTGTTTTATCCAAAAATCATTAGACTTCTTTCAAAACTCAATAATTTTGCTTTTAGTTCGAGTACTTTTCTACTGACTCCCTCTTTTTTACTAGCAATTAACTCTATCAGTTCTTTATACGCAGCCGATGCTTTAAAAAGTGAATCAAAAACGTTTTTCCTACACGTCTTCGGCCATACAATACGACAAACTCTGCTGTTTCAGAAGCAATAACATTTTCTAAACGACGAATTTCAGACTGTCTACCTATAATCATGAAGAAACTCAATTAACGGACAAATATAAAAACATTATAATTGCCCGTTAATTTAAATTATCGAATACTTTTGATAGTACGCACATAGTCAGGGGAAGGAGCAGAAGCAGAAGCCGGTGAATTATAATAATTTTCTCGTGCTCGTCGCGATACAGGGGATGAAGCAAATGTTCCCACACTGTCCATAATAACCGCTCCTGCAACAGGAATATCTGGAACAGGAATATCTGGAACAGGAACAGCCACAACAACTGGTGGTGCCGATGGCCTCAAATCCTTACGCTCACCCTCGCTGTCACTGTCACTGAAAGAATCTCTCGTCGTATCAGTATTATAGCCGTAGCCATCATCAAAAGTTTTTAACATTGGTGCTGAATGCAATTGATGATAACTCTTCGGAGGTACATGTGAAATTTGAGGCCTAATATTACTATTTGATAATCCGAATGCAGCATTAAATTGCGCGATAATAAGCACTTCGCCAGTGGTCACATAACGTTTATTTGGATCTGGGGACTGAGTTTGTGCATTTAGAAATCTTAAATAATCTATATACCACATCATGGCTTGTGAAAGATCTACACGTCTCCTTTGCAAACGTCCCCCTGCGACACTTGAAGACAAAGAAGTATCTGCTGTTCCAAATAGATGGATGAAAAGATTACCTAATAATTTATATGCTTCTTGATAAGACAGTTTGTGATGCCCTCTTCCGCTATGTTTTGCTAGTGTGTCAATCTCATGAATAGACTTTTCTTTCCTTGAGCCATTTTCTGGCTGATACTCTGTGTCAATAAACCACATCTTAAGTAATGCTGTTCCAAAATGATTCACCTTTTGTTGCGTGCGATTCTTCGAAACTGCCAAACGACAATGAACATGCATAATTTCTAAAAAGAAAATAAATGACTCATATTTTTTCTTATCACTCTCATTGCTCAAAGAAGAATGGGTTTCTTCTAATTGGTGTAAAAACTTCTTGTCTTCCAACAATTCAAGCAATTCTGTCGCACTCATTGAGCGCATAAAGTGATGTGCTCCCTCAATATTACCTTTCATTGTAAGAATTAATCGAGCTGCATTTAACGATCTGCTTTCAGATAAACTTTCCCAGCGAGAAAATGGCACATCTCTTAAAAGTTCTCGATAATAAGGATTTTGAGTTTGTTTTGCTTCTAAAATAGCTCTTACACTTGCATTTCTTGCAAGTTTTATTTTTACTTCTTCAGGTAAAAACTGAAAATTTATTTTCTCAAAAACTTCAATTCTTTCTTTTAAAGGAATCGAGGCATCGGTTATATGTTGCATATAGCCGCTTTGCGTTAGTACAGGATAGAATAGAGTTTCTTTGAGGACTTCTCTAAATTTTGCCGATGTTTGCACCCAATTATTCCAAACATCAGATTCAACAATAGCATAAAATGCTTCAGGAAAAAAACTTCTATACTGTGGATGACATAAAGTTTCGCCAATTTTTTTCATCACATCAGCAAAAGCTTCAAAATTACTATGATTGAAACTTTCTAGAAGTTCTTTTTCTAAAAAAAAGTCTATTTGAGCCCCATGCTTCATTGCTAAAAAAGCATTGCTAACCACAGAGGCAAGCTCATGCATCAACTTTACATCTAAATCGCGCCAAATGTTTCTACTAAAATAAGCCGCATGGCCTAATAAAGCTTGTACAATGTTATTGAGATTGTCTTCTAAAACTGGGCTACTCGATGGATAAACCAAAGTCGTAACTTTTATATCATAAGCAGATAGCTCGATATACTGCTGTTCTTTATTTTTTTGAGCACTTTTAGCTTTTCGCGAATTATTTTTTTCTCGAAATTCAGTAATATTTTTTCTAAATATTTCATTCCTCCACGGCACTCCTGTCACCAAGGTCTGCATATAAGATTGTGCGCCCATGACCGAATTTCGTTTTCCTTCATTTGCGGCCCTTAACGTACTACCACTTAGAGAAATTAATTCACCTAGAAGATAGGCTTGCTCTTTATTGTGAAGATAATGATAATCGCTTGTATATACAAATCGAGCAAATTCTTGCGTTAAAAAAAGATGCGGAAGTGATGATTGATCAGACTCCATTTTACGTAGAATTTCGTCTTTCATAATATCTAAACTCCCCCCAAAAATTTTATGGCAAAATTAAACATTAAGGAAATGTTAGCACATTTTTTGACCAAAAGCTAGACCCTATTGACATTTCGCTAGCCCTCAGGAGAAATCATTAATTTTTGAGCATCGTAGCGCAGGATACACGCCAGTATGTGAGCAACGAAGCACAAAAAATTAATCCTTTATTCACGGGATAGTAGAAATGCATCTAGAAAAATTTTCCGTACCGTGCAACATCATTAATAAGCACTTGCGACAGCAATACCGATAAAGCAATTATACCTAATTGATAAAATAAAACTTGCAACGCACTTGAAACTGGACGACCCGTGATTTTTTCATAGAACACAATCAGCATTTGAAAACCATCCAATCCTGGAATCGGCAAAAAATTAAAAGCGCCAACAGAAACACTCAGAAAAGCTAAAAAGAAACAGTAATACACCCATCCTTTTTTTAGACTATTAACCGAAGCGATAAAAACAGAGATAGGCCCAGCAAGAGAACGAATAGAAATAATTCCTCTCACTATTTTGTAAGCAATAACACCATTGGCTTTAGCATAGTTGTAGGTATAAGTTAATGCGGTACAGAAAGCATTAATGGGAGTTTCTTTTTCAATCTTCATCCATTGTGCCTCTAATGATGGCACAAGACCTAAACTTTGTAATAAATTAGGGTTAAGTGGGTTGAGTTTCCACTCAGATAAAGGAAAAACAAGTTGCGCTTTTTTCGTGTTTGTGTGTTGAACTTCAATGCTTAAATTTCCTTTTTCACCAAACGCATCTATCAAGTAAAGATTCACAAACAACCAGTTTGATACAGGTTTTCCTTGCACTGACAAAAAAAGATCTCCCGATTGAAAACCTGCCTTTTGAGCAAGACTCGCAGGAGTTATTGCTCCTATTACAGGTTTTAACGCGGGCAACCCTTGCAATAAAACCAACATAAAGAAACAAAGAGCAAGCAGAAAATTCATCAGGGGGCCTGCCGCTAAAATACTCCAACGCTTCCAAGCCGGTTGTCTTGTCATACTTTTATGCAATAGCTCTGGAGGAACACTTCCCTCACGTTCGTCGAGTAATTTCACATATCCTCCGAGAAGAAAAGGCGAAATTGCATATTCAATACCATTTTTAGATTTTTTCTTCCAGAGCGACTTGCCAAATCCCAAATTTAAACGCAACACCCCCACACCTAAACATCGCGCCATCAAAAAGTGGCCGAGTTCGTGAACACCAATTACAACAAGAAATGCGCCTATAACGGCTAATCCATCGAAAAAAAAAGAAAAAAGTATTTGCATCATTTGTATCGAATGTTATACTTTTCGGCTATGAAAAGAAACAAATTAACATCATTTTTTTTGCTTTTCCCCATAATAGCTTTTTGCTTAGACTCTTATGCGCAAGCAGCTGATGGAAAAGCAACTTATCAACAATACTGTTCTATTTGCCATGCTTCTGGCCTTGCAGGTGCTCCTAAGTTTCAAAGTGCTGAAGACTGGAACCCAAGATTAAAGCAGCAGGGAATCAACGGATTAGTCAAAACTTCAATGACAGGGCTTAATGGCGTTATGCCGCCGAAAGGGACCTGCATGGATTGCACTGAGCAGCAATTAAAAGATGCCATTGAATATATGTTACCGCCCAAATGAATCATCGATTAAAATTGAATTATCGCTTTGCTAGTCTTTTTCTTGGCTTATTTGCTACTTTTCTTTTTCTCGCCTCGCTCTATTTTCAATACGTTGAACAATTAGAACCTTGCCCTTTATGTATTTCACAACGTGTTGCGGTGTTTGTGTTAGCGATTTCTTATTTAAGCGGATTTCTAATCAAAAAGACTTTCTGGATGCGTTTTAATATTATTTTTCAATTCATATTTGGAATTTTTGGTGCTAGCATGGCAGGAAGACAAGTGTGGTTAATGCATATTCCCGCATCCGAAAGAACAGGTTGTATGCCTGATATTAGCCTACTTTGGCATTATCTGCCTTTTCGTGAAATTGTTCGTGCTTTTTTTAGTGGAACAGAATCTTGTACTGAAAATATATGGTCATGGTTAGGTATTACCATGCCTGAATGGACTCTTGGTTTTTTTGTATTTTTTATATTAGCTTCGATTTTTTTGTGTTTCAGATATCTGCGCTGTAGGGGCGAATAATATTCGCCCCAATCCAGTTGTTCTTACTATGAGATCGTACAGCAAGAAGATTTCTTACTAGTACGATCATTCTCTAAAAGTCTATCCCTTTTCTTTCCGCCAAAGATACCACAACAAGAACTACTTGTGTCTTTTCTTTCGGGACAACACATACTTTTTATGCAAGATGTTAGACAGCATTTTAAAAGACAGCAAGCAGTAAGAGCAACTCCAATTGCCACAGCCACCCCTATTAGAAGCTTAGTATCAACAGGGCTTGAGCTGCCATTTGAATTAGAAGTAGAATTTGAAGGAAAAGGAGATGGCATATACGTAGGAGCAGTACAATTATCCTGCGGCGGACAAGTCACTGGTTTTGATATCAAACCTAACATAACATCATAAAAATCTATACCTCCACAACTAGCCTTTGCCTGAGTCTCACACACTGTGGCTGTTAGAGTACTAGAACCACTTACCGTGGCCGTCACTCCATAGCCTGAGGTTACTACCTCTAAATCTCCGCCATACCCCCCATAACCGTTACAGGCAGTGACATCAGGGTCAACAGGATACTCAGGGGAACAAATGTAATATTCCGAATAATATTGGGCATTGTTAAGATAAGGTTGGCACTGTGTTGAATTCAATGTTGGATAATCATAATAAGGTGGCTGCGCATAAGAAGGATTATCTGTATTAAGAACAAGCGTGGTATTCACATTTGGATTACAATACTGATAATCACTATTTAAAGAGTTCAGTTGTATAGCGCTTTCAGGAGCATTGCCATTACTGCCCCCTCTTAATGCGTTTTTTTGTGGAGAAGAAAAATTCATGATAAAACCTCTAGAAAATAAATTTCCTGAGATTATACCTGCAAAATATTAATGGAATATTATTTACATATCAGAATATTTAGGCCCGCCACCGCCTTCAGGAGCTGTCCAAACAATATTTTGCTTCGGATCTTTTATATCACAGGTTTTACAATGCAAACAATTTTGTGCATTAATCTGCAAATAAGGTCCTTTATTCGGATCTTGAATAATTTCATAGACCCCTGCAGGGCAATAACGTTGTTCAGGTGCTTGATATTCTTTTAAATTGAAATCAACAGGAATACTCGCATCTTTTAAACGCAAATGACAAGGCTGATTTTCTTCATGAAAAGTTCCTGAAAGATACAATGAAGAAGCGCGATCAAACGTTAATTTGCCGTCAGGTTTAGGATAATCAATTTTCTGAGCATCTTTTGCTAATTTTAAGGTTGTATTATCAGCTTGATGTTTTAATGTCCAAGGTGCTTTCCCTTTTAATAAAACGCTATCTATCGCCGAATAAATTAAAGCAGGCCAAAGTCCCCAATGAAACGCAGGACGAATATTTCTGATTTCATGTAATTCTGACCATACCCAAGACTGCTGCAACTGACTTGGGTATTCTATTGCTTCAGGTTGCTCTTGAGTAATCGCCTGAAAAACGGCTTCCGCGGCAATCATAGCGGACTTCATGGCAGTATGTGTTCCTTTGATTTTAGGCACATTCAAGAATCCTGCTGCATCGCCTACGAGCACTCCACCAGGAAAAGTTAATTTAGGAATAGATTGAAATCCTCCCTCCACAAGACTTTTTGCACCATAATGTAAGCGCTCTCCACCTTCCAATAATTTGGCGATTACGGGATGTGTTTTAAAACGTTGAAATTCTGCAAAAGGATCAAGCCAAGGATTAGAATAATCTAACCCTATCACAAAACCAATAGCAACTTTCTGATCTTCTAAATGATAAATAAAAGATCCTCCATAGGTTGTCTTGTCCAATGGCCATCCTACTGTGTGCATCACTCTACCAGGTTTATGCATTGTAGAATTTATTCGCCATATTTCCTTGATACCTAAACCATAGGTTTGTGGTTGACAATCTTTTCGTAACTGAAACTGTTCCATCAGTCTCTGGCTTAAGGAACCACGACATCCTTCCGCAACAATAATTTGTTTGGCATAAAGATTCATCCCGGGTTGAAATTTTTCCGTTTTTTCTCCCTGCTTGTCAATGCCCATATCCGGGGTACCAACGCCAACAACTTTACCTTTTTCATCAGTTAATATCTCACTAGCAGGAAAGCCCGGATAAATCTCAACCCCTAATTGTTCGGCTTGTGTTGCTAACCAGCGACAAAATTGTGACAGACTAATAATATAATTACCATGATTTTTCATTGTTGGCGGGGTGGGTAAAGTAAATGCTTTCTTTGCCGTCATATACAAAAAATGATCTTCGGTAGCCTCGAGTTGAACAGGCGCATTTAAATCTTTCCAATTAGGTAATAATTCATCTAATGAACGCGTCTCTAAAACAGCTCCAGAAAGAATATGCGCCCCGACTTCCGATCCTTTTTCTAAGATGCATACACTCAACTCTTTGGAAGCTGCCTGTGCTAATTGTTTTAATCGAATAGCGGCACTTAAACCCGCAGGCCCCGCTCCAATAATAAGCACATCAAACGTCATCGATTCACGTTCCATTGACTATTCCCCTTAAAATAGAATTTTAGTAAATTTGTAATTACTCGTCTCAGACAACTTGCATTTCTGAAATCAACGTTTCAGGCGCAATGTCTTGTTCATGAGGCCAAGTAACCGCTCCCAATAAAATGCCAACTTGATTAAAATAATGTACATTCTGCAACTCTCGAAATACCCCATGATTAAGATAAGGTTTTACATCAAAAATTCCTTTTTTACCATTTTCAATTTCGACATAAATTTCATAATCTGCCAATGGTTTAACGAATATAACGTCCCAATACATGATCTTCTCCTTAACTTATAATGGTGCAATTTTGTAGGGATTTTCACCATGTACAGCAAGTTCCCAATCAGCAATAAGCTCGTCTTTATGTAACTCAATCCATGCTTGAACTAATCGTAACTGCTTTTTAGGTAAGTCCCCCGCAAGAATCTCCCCTTCAGAAATACTAATAGAAGCTTCAAATTCAGCATATTTTGCGTGAATATGGGGCAAACTGTGGTGCTTATTATCTATAAGATATAAGCGAATGATGATTCCATAAAACATCGAAATAACTGGCATACTCACTCTCTAAATAATATAAATTAATTTTTTTATACTATCATGCACAATTCAAGTACGCAATTTACAAAAATAAAAAAAGATAGTAAGATAATTATAAATTCAAGTTCAATTAAGCGGGCATCAACAAATGGTTACTATGATACACTTTGATACACTACAATATGTGAAAACATTAGAAACTTCTGGCATTTCAACAAAGCAAGCTGAAGCCATGGCTAAAGCTCAAAAGGAAGTTTTAGCAGAATGTTTAGATACAACATTAGCCACAAAAAATGATATTTTTGAAACACAAAAGAGTATTACCGCATTAAGAGAAGACTTAACAGAAAAAATTTACAAACTTGATATTCGTATCAGCAAAATGGAATGGATGCTAGGCGCTGTTGCTGGAGGTGTCGCCACTTTAATTTTTAAAGCCTTTATCTAAAAACTGGCTATAAAAAGGTCTTCACTTCTTTTTTGATTGTCTCACTAGACATTTTATCTAAAAGATCACTAAAAAAAGCTTTAATTAATAATTGCTGCGCCAGTTCATGCTCAATACCTCGTGCTTGCAAATAAAATAAAGCCTCTTCATCCAGCTGTCCCACTGTCGAACCATGCGTGCATTTCACATCATCTGAGAAAATTTCTAATTGCGGCTTGCTATTCATTTGTGCCATGCGTGATAACAGTAATGTTTTATTATTCTGGGATGCATTCGTTTGAACTGCCTGAGGAGAAACAATCACTTTACCATTAAACACGCCATGTGCATCGTCTTTTAAAATGCCTTTATAATATTCATTGCTGGTTCCATGAGGGGTTAAATGTTCGATTGTCGTGTGATGATCAATCATTTGCTTTCCTTGACCCAAGGCTATTCCATTCAAAATACAATGTGCATGAGGCGCTTCCAAACGGACATGCGTATCACTTCGAATAAACCCGCCTTGCAAACTTAATACAGTACTTTCAACATGACTATGTTCTTGTTGTTTAACAAATAATTCACTGATATGAAAATTTTTTGCAGATTCTTTTTGCTTTTTATAATGCTGAAGTTGTGCACCTTCGTCCACATAAGCTTCTGTAATAGCCTGGTGAAACGAAGCATTCTCTTCATTGAATTCAAATGTTTCAATAACCGCCACTCGAGCATTTTTTTTCAAAATAATTAAATTACGCCAACACGCCATTTGTCCTTCTAGCAAAGAGGGATATTTTATTTCTATAGGTTCTTCAACCTGTTTATTTTCAGGTACAACAACCACAAATCCTTGATGAAATAATGCCGTATTAAATGCATAAAAAGCATCTTGATGCGTGGTATTAAAAAACATTGGAAGATACTTTTCCATTTCTTGTGGATAATGTTGAAGTGCTGAAAAAAAATCCATGACAATCAGGCCATTATCAAGAAAATGTAGTTTTGCGTCACTTTTCTGCCAATTTTTTTCCGATAAGGCGCGTAAAGAAGTATACTTCCAATCCTCATTTTTTGTTGTAGGAAAACCTTCTTGTGAAAACTGATTTGCAGCTTTTTGACGTTGTGTCTCAAGCCAGTGAGGGATATTATTCATAGCTTTCGTAACCCTTAGCCTCTAATTCGTGTGCCAATGTTTTATCACCTGATTTTACAATCTTACCATTCACTAAAACATGGATATGATCAGGTTCAATATAATCTAATAAACGTTGATAATGGGTTACGAGTAGAATAGCTCTTTCAGGAGAACGCATTGCATTAATACCTTGAGCTACAATCTTTAATGAATCAATATCCAAACCAGAATCCGTTTCATCCAAAATGGCTAATTTAGGTTCTAAAACAGCCATTTGTAAAATTTCATTGCGCTTTTTTTCTCCTCCAGAAAAACCTTCATTGACATTACGATAGAGGAAACTTTCATCCATTTTTACTAACTGAGCTTTTTCGCGCACAAAGTTGAGAAAATCAATCGCATCTAAAGGAGACTTTCCTTGTGCCTTACGCACCGCATTCACAGAAGACTTAAGAAAATTAATATTAGAAACACCCGGAATTTCAACAGGATATTGAAAGGAAAGAAACAATCCTGCTTGAGCACGTTCCTCGGGCGAAAGTAAAGACAAGTCTTTTCCTTCAAATAGGATATCTCCAGAATTAACGGTATATTTTGGATGGCCCGCTAATACTTTCGCTAATGTACTTTTTCCTGAACCGTTAGGACCCATAATTGCATGCACTTCACCTTTATTAATAGATAAGTTAATGCCGCGTAAAATTGCTGTATTCTCTTCAGCAGATACAATAGATACCTGTAAATTTTTAATGGATAACATTTAGCCAATAGCCCCTTCTAAATTAATGCTTAATAATTTTTGTGCTTCCACCGCAAACTCCATGGGAAGCTCTTTTAATACTTGCTTACAAAAGCCGTTCACAATAATTGATACTGCTTCTTCTTGAGATAATCCTCGTTGATGACAATAAAATAATTGTTCGTCCCCAATTTTTGATGTTGTTGCTTCATGCTCAACTTGCGCCGTAGGATTCTTTACTTCAATGTAAGGATAAGTATGCGCCGCGCATTTATCGCCCATTAAGATGGAATCACATTGCGTATAATTGCGCGCATTTTCCGCCAGCGGTGAAATTCTCACCAAACCTCGATAGGCATTATGTGCATGTCCGGCAGAAATACCTTTAGAAACAATGGTACTTTTCGTATTTTTACCGAGATGAATCATCTTTGTTCCCGTATCCGCTTGCTGAAAATGGTTCGTTAGCGCCACAGAATAAAATTCACCAATGGAATCATCACCTTTTAAAATAACACTTGGATATTTCCACGTAATCGCTGAACCCGTTTCAATTTGCGTCCATGAAATTTTTGAGTGCTTACCTTTGCATAACCCTCGTTTGGTCACAAAATTATAGATTCCGCCTTTACCATTTTCATCACCAGGGTACCAGTTCTGTACCGTCGAATACTTAATTTCAGCATTATCTAATGCCACTAATTCAACCACAGCAGCGTGCAATTGATTTTCATCTCGCATGGGAGCTGTACACCCTTCTAAATAACTCACATAACTGCCTTCATCGGCAATGATCAATGTTCGTTCAAACTGACCTGTTGATGCGGCATTAATACGAAAATACGTCGATAATTCCATTGGGCATCGTACCCCTTTAGGCACATACACAAAAGAACCATCGCTAAAAACAGCGGAGTTTAAAGCGGCAAAAAAGTTATCGCGCACAGGTACAACACTCCCCAAATATTGCTCTATTAATTCAGGATGAGTGTGTACCGCTTCAGAAAAAGAACAAAACACAACCCCTTTTTTCGACAAAGCTTCTTTAAACGTTGTTGCGACAGAAACACTATCAAACACAGCATCCACAGCCACACCCGCTAGCATTTTTTGCTCTGTTAAAGGTATACCCAGCTTCTGATAGGTTTCCAATAATTTAGGATCAACCTCTTCTAGACTCTCAAGCTTCTTTTTCTGCTTGGGCGCTGAATAATAGCTTAATGCTTGATAGTCAATTGGAGGAAAATGCACACTAGACCATTGAGGGGTCTCCAATGTCTTCCAATGCTCGAAAGCTTGTAACCGCCATTTCAAAACGAACTCAGGTTCGTTCTTTTTTTTAGACAGCGCTCGAATGACCGATTCATCTAATCCAGGCAAAAAAGTTTCTGTTTCAATATCCGTCACAAAACCGTGCTGATATCCTTGTGTAATAAGTTGATCTAACTGTGTATTCATTTATTTAATTAATAACCATTTTAAAAGCAGGTGCAATAAAATGAGCCTTAGCTAACGCTTCAAGAGAAACGCTTTCCAACGCATTTTGTATCGCTTGGTTTAATGTGCGCCAATTATCTCGAGTAGTACAAATAGGACTGAGCGCACAATGATGATTAAATTGCGCGCATTCAGTTAATCCGGTCTTTTCTTCTAATGCATGAATAATGGCTGCAACAGAAATTGTTTCAGCCGAACGCGCTAATTGATACCCCCCACGCACACCACGTTGTGAAATCAACAAACCTGCGTGCACAAGCTGCTTTAACAATTTACTCACTGTAGGTATAGATAAATGTGTTTCACTTGCAATTGTCCGCGCATTCGCACACATTGGGGAAAAACTTTTGGCATTCCTTGCAAGAAAAGCCATTACTACCGTACCATAATCAGCTAATTTACTGATTCGAAGCATAGAAGTCACTACTCTTTTTATATAGTACTATTATAGTACTATATAAAATGTGGTTGCAAGGCTTTTATTTTTAGAATCTGACTTCGCGACATCATTTTTTTAAGGATTTGGCTACTGACTTATTCAAAATAAATTGCTCAAATGAATTAACAACTTGATTATTAGGAGATTTTTTTAACATCAAAGCATGAGTTGCAGGAAGTTCGGGAAGTGTTTTTGTGCCTTGAATATAAAAATCTTTGGGTACCATGTTTTTTGGTAGCACCGTGATACCCAATCCGGCTTTAACCGCACTCATTTTCGCGGCATAACTTTGACTGGTAAATGCAATTCTAAAAGAAATGTGATGTTTTTCCAAAGCACCTAATACGCATTCTCGATAAACACATGGACTTGGAGACAACACAAGATTAATAGGCTCCATTAGATTAATCTCATCCTGCGCAGCCACCCATACAAGATTTTCTTGCCATATATTGATACCCTTTTCTTTTATGTAACTACCTTCCTGGACTTTCAAAAGCACAAAATCAAAATCACCTTTTTTAAAATCATTTAATAAATTAAGCGTTAAATTGCACTCGACGTTAATATGCACATGAGGATGAATTGCGCAAAACTCTTTTAAAATAGGTTGCATAAAAACAGAGACAAAATCTTCTGGCAAACCAAATTTAAACTCTCCTGCTAAATTCGGCGAATGAAAATGCTCGAGCATCTCGGTTTCTAACTGAACACTTTTTCTTGCATAGCTAAGAAAAATTTCTCCCTCATGAGTAAGCGATATTTTTTTATCACGTTTAAACAAGGTTTTTCCTATCATTTCTTCGAGCTGTTTTATTCGCTGACTCAAAGCAGATTGGGTTCTGAAAATTTTTTTAGCTGCCTCTGTAAAATTTTCAGTTTCAGCAATCGCAATAAACATTTTGAGCGTTAAAGTATCAATTATCATTTTATCATTATTTTTTCTAATTGAATTAATTAAAACAATTAATTTTACTAATTTTAAATCGGCTGATAGTATTTTGTCAAAACAAAAGAGGCTCCTATGGAATATATCATGCAGAATTTATTTTTTTTGAACAAACTATCTTTGACACTCTCTGTGTATGTTATTACGCTTGGAACAATAATTGCTCGTTTTTCATGGCGCTACATGCGAGGTGATTCACAATACGCACCTTACTTGAAGCAAATAATTGCCTTAGTAACAAGTGTATTGGTCATCATTAACGCCAATAATATTTTTTTATTTGGGGCTGCATGGATAAGTTCCTGCATACTGATGGTGAAATTAATACAGCATAAATCCCGCTGGAAACAAGCCAAACACTCTGGGCAATTAGCACGCAGACACTTACTTTCTGCCTGTGCTTTTATAGGCATTGGGTTAGCCATACTTGCTTTTATTGCCCAACAAAATTGCTTGCTCACTATTACAAAACTGTCTGTATATAGTCAGCAATCACATAAGATTTTATTTTTAGTTGGTATCATCTGCGTTATAATTGGCGCCTTTATACAATCTGCTTTAATACCTTTTCAGTCCTGGCTGATTAGTTCTGCAAATGCCCCAACCCCGACGTCCGCCCTGATGCACGCAGGTATTGTCAATGGCGGTGGTATCATCTTAATTCGTTTGGCTAATCTGTATGCCGATAATCCTTTTTTACTAAAAATTTTATTTTTCGTTGGATTACTCAGCGCTATAACCGGTACATTAGCTAAACTTGTTCAATCAGATATCAAAAGAATGCTTGCATTTTCAACGGTGAGCCAAATGGGATTTATGATGCTCGAATGCGGATTGGGTTTATTTTCGATTGCCGTCGCTCACATTTGCTGGCATGGATTCTTTAAAGCCTATCTTTTTCTATCTGCTGGCAACACGCCACACACCCCAAAAGCCCCTTCCAGAAAAGATATAAACTGGCACAAATTTTTCTTAGCACTTTTTATTGGTTTCTTGGGGGTTATTCTTTTTGAGACAACAGCCGGAACCATCTTTGCTAGGCCTAATAGTAGCCTAGTTTTACTAGGCCTGGCATTTATATTTTTCAGCGAAATCGCACTAACCATTCTTGAAAATGAAAAATCAAACCGTTTTCTTTCATTGTTGATTCAAGCACTGTGCTTTGTTTTTCTTACAGCAATTTTTTACGGTGCTTTTGTTCGATTTATTGAATGGTATTTTGAAGACACCCATTTGTCTTTAGCTCAACCATTAGATGTAACTTATATTATTGGCATTGCTGTTTTTATTATTCTCTGGTTCTTTTTGCATTTAGTAGAGCGTACAAAACTGCGATGCCTTCCTGAGTCTCTGCAGCTAAAAATCTACGTTTGGCTGATCAATTTTTCTCAACCAGCCTCCAAAACGATTACCTCGTTCAAAACGCATTACCAATTTTAACCCCTGTCACAAGAGATTATTATGAAACAATATCACTCTTTAGTTGAAAACGCTTGGTCATTAATTTCCCCATCCTGGCCATTGCAAAATTTTATTGCTGTCAATCCTTTAATGGGATTTCAAGCACTACCGTTCCATCAAGCCATTGAAAAAAATACTGATTATGCTCGATATGAAAAAGAAAATGAGACTCTCGCGATCGTCAATAATCAAACCATAAAATGGTGCCAGGCCTTTTTTGACCAAGGTCAAGCAATCATTTCTATGCCTTATAAAAATTGTGGGCTGTTTTTGTCATGGAAAAATCTTATTCTCCACGATTCCACACTACATCATAATAATTCAAGACTTCTCAATTATCTAAAGCATCTTCCCGACAATAGTACAATGGCGTTATATGATCTATTGATGCTTATGTCATTTCCCGAAGAGAAAATTGGTATATTCTTTGAGATCCTGTTAATGAGTTTAAAAGGATGGGCAGGTTATGTGAAATATTTGGCCGAATGGGCACCGGATGATGAAACACACTTCTTAGCAAATAATCGAAAAACACTGATGATGGATTATTTAGCTATGCGTACCATTTTGTTTTACTGTATTAATGGTAATATAAATGTAAAGTTTTCAGAACATGGGACAACTATTCCCGCTGATGCGTATGATTTTGAAAAAAATGAAACAATGTTTAGAAAACATTTACTGTACAAAATTCATGAAAATTTCTTCATCAATAAGACAATACCTTATTCAATTCCCCCGACCATACAATGTATTTTTTGCATTGACGTAAGATCCGAACCCGTTAGAAGAAGCATCGAGCAAAAAAAAGGTTATGAAACATTGGGATTTGCTGGATTTTTTGCAGCCCCCTCAAAATTTGAGCTCTTTCATCAAGATAACATTATGCACGGGTCTCCAGTTCTTATTAAACCGCAGCATACGGCTAAAGTATGTTTATGTGATGGCGAAAAGGAACAACGTTTTCTTAAGAGGAAAAGTTGGCGCGAACGCTCAAGAAATATTTATGCTGCTTTAAAATATAACATTGGTTCACCCTGTATTTTAGCTGATGCGTCAGGACCTTGGTTGGGTTTGTGGATGATAACGAAAACATTTTTTCCACGACTAGCTAACGCCATTCGAGAAAAGCTTCATGCTGGCTCAACCCATTCATTAAAAACCTTTATTGATAAAGAATCAATTGATTTGTCAACTCAGGTCGCATGGGCAGAAACTTTTCTGGGTATGCTAAATCTCAGCCATCGTCTTGCATCGGTAGTCATTTTATTTGGCCATAGTGCCAAAACAGAAAACAACCCATATGCTAGTGCCCTTGAATGTGGCGCCTGTGGTGCCAATGGTGGCGGCTATAATGCAACGTTGATGGCTAAAATTTTAAATGACGCTTTGGTACGAGAACATTTAGCTCAAAAAGGAATATCTATTCCTGATTCGACAGTTTTCATTGCTGCAGAACATATGACTACAACTCAAAATTTTCATTTTTATAATTTTGATGAGCTACCGCTGCTACCCTCATTAAAGCAAAAAATTACCGATGATTTCCGTGAAATTACACATTCCTTATCAACATTCGACAAAACCAACAGTGTTCATTGGGCAGAAACTCGACCGGAATGGGGACTAGCACGCAATGCTGCTTTTATTATTGGACCTCGTGATCTGAGTGCCCCATTAAATTTAGCGGGAAGAGCATTCCTTCATTCGTATGACTGGGAGGCTGATTCAGAGGGAACAGCACTTGAAACGATTATGACAGCCCCACTCATTGTTGCACAATGGATTAATCATCAATATTTTTTTTCAGCGTTTGACCATTCTTTATATGGTGGAGGCAGTAAAATCACTCAAAATATCACAGGGAAATTTGGTGTTATGCAAGGCAATGCCAGTGATTTGATGTCTGGACTCTCTCTGCAAGCGCTTTATGCAACCGATCAAGAACCTTATCATCAAGCACAACGATTACTCGTTGTGATTCTAGCACCTCGAACCCGAGTTGAACTTATTATTCAAAAACATGCTGTTCTGCAGTCACTTTTTTTCAATGAATGGCTTTTTTTAGTTGTCATTGAACCCAATGAAAAAAGTATGTATTCCTTAATACCAGAAAATAATCGAAACACACTCTCTTGGAGAAAAAATGATGAATATCTCTTCCTATGAGAATAAAAGCAATTGAAAAAATTGCACTATTAACATCTTTTGATTGACGCTGCCGAGGGTGTTACGATACTCTCCTTCACCAAATCACCGTATTTCAAAAAAACAACGATGTATTAGATAAAAATGCCAAAAACAGCTAAAGAATATGCTCATGTCTTTACCATGCACTTCAACTAAAAAGGGCTTCATCATCATAATGAATCAGCATCAGCAGCATTGCTACACATTAAAAATCATTCGAATGATATGCTTATTCTTGATACTTATTGGATTTTTGGAGAAAAGCAGCTACGCCACGATATTGACACCCTATCAACTCGAAACATCTGTTGAACGCTGCTATCCGCAAATTTTGAATGCCGAAATTGATATAGAAATTAACGCCAATGAGACGAAAAAAAATAAAGCTCCTTTTGATACCAATTTGAATGCGAATACCAATCAACGCCAAGGTAGCTCATACAATACTCAATATGAAAAAGTGTCCGTAGAAAAGCGATTATATGGTTCACCCATTTCTGTTTATTCGGGTTATGACATTTCTTCAGGCTATGCACCTCAATATGAAGGAGCACAGATTACCTCAACACAAGGTCGTGAGTTTATTGGTCTTAAGCTCAATCTGCTGAATGGGTTTGAAATTGATCAAGAACGGGTTAACTTATATAATGCTATGCTTGAGACAGAAAGGGCAAAATATCAGCTCAACTTAGTTAAATTGCTTGTCAAAACAGATGCGATTAAAGCATACATAAACTGGGTACTCGCAGGATTAGAAGTCAAAGCATATGAGCATCTTGTAAACGTTGCACAACGCCGACAAGTTGCCTTAGAGAGACGTCTTAAAGAAGGCGATGTAGCCCGTATTACCGTGCGAGAAAATTATAATAATTTACTGAAACGTCGTATTCGCTTAATGTCCGCCAAAGATAATTTTAATCAAGCCAGTCAAAATCTTTCGCTTTACTATAGAGGAAGCCAATGCCAAGTGGTACTTCCTGGAGAAAAAAATACTCCTCAGCATTTACCCCATTACCAAACTATTCCTCCGCTCACAAATGAGGAACTTAACGCAGCCGTTCAACAACGACCCGAATTTAAAATTATTGGCGCACAAATGTCACAATTGATAAATCAAGAAAAACTGGCAGCAACTAATTTAAAACCCAAATTAAGTGCATCGCTACAATATAACCAGAACAATTCTGACGATAGCACCACTCCCAACTTTACCATTAACCAAAATGAATATTTAGCCAAAATTGATTTTTCCTTTCCACTTGAGCAAAGTTATGGTAAAGGTTTTTCTAATGCTACAATAGGAAAAATACAGAAACTCAAAAATGAGCAGCAGTTTTTATTAGATCAGTTACGTTCACGTATCCATGTCTTGTCCTTCCGTATCAAAAACACGCGAACGCAAGGTGAACTTTCAGCGAACGATTTGTCCCTATCAAAAGAACTGTACCAGGCAGAAGATAAACGATTTGAAAATGGAGATAGCAGTTTTTTTATGTTAAATTTGCGCGAAGAAAACGTTGCTAATGCATATTTAAACATGATAAGCGCTACTATGCAAAACTACCAAGCATTTATTGAGTTTAATTTTCTTAATGGTCAAAATATCGACTTAACCCAAACTTATCAACTATATAATTGAGATAATATGACATTAGATTGGAAAAAAAGAGCCTCCATTTACTTTTTGATTGCACGACCTATTCTAAAAGATAAAATTTTTTTTGTGTTGAGCACAAGTTATACATGCCTTATCGCGATCCTGTATTTAGCATTACCGCTCTCAATAGAAACACTTATTGGAACAATTACGTCAACAGCCAGCGTACAACCTATTATTATTGTAAGTGTTATTCTGTTGTGTTTACTGATTTTGTCAGGCATTTTAACCTTATTACAGAAGTATTTAATTGATATTTATTATCGTGCGTCATTCGTTCGATTGGCGTCAGATCTTTTCCTAAAAGTCTTGTATGCCAATAATGCATTATTTGAAAAATCTAACACCAGCGACATGAATGGACGCTATTTTGAAATATTCAATATACAAAAATCAGTTTCTGTTTTGTTAATTGACGGTTTATTGATTTTATTACAACTTCTCGTGAGCGTCATTTTGGTTAGCTTTTATCATCCCTATCTCTTTTTATTAAATCTTATTTGCGTAACTTCACTCGTTTTTATTTGGCGAATATTTTTTAACAAAGCCATTCAAGGAGCCATTAATAAATCACATGCAAAGTTTCATGTATTTTCTTGGTTACATGATATTTTTCGTTTAAATAAAGTATTTAAATCAAAAACGCATAAAGACTTTGCATTAAATAAAGCAAAAATACTGATGGGCGACTATGTACAAAAGAGTCAGCAATATTGGCGTATTACTTTAAAACAAAATATTCTTCTGGTCATACTTTATCTTTTTATGACAATGGCCTTATTTAGCATTGGGGGATTTCTTGTCATTAAGGGACAATTGAGTCTCGGGCAGTTAGTCGCCGCGGAAATTATTTTTACCGGTGTACTCTACAGTATTTCAAAATTAGGGTACTATTTTGACTTATTTTACAATTTAATTGCGTCTGCAGAGGAGCTACAAGATATTTTTTCTATTGAAGATGAGACATTATCTGAGTTCATGATCCATGAGCCTAAAATGATGCAACAGAGCTCTTTACTGGTTTTCAAAGAAGTCAAATACTTTGACCACAAACAAGGAAATCAAGCACAGTTTAATTTCACCATAGAAGAAGGAAAAGCCTATGTCTTAACGGTTGAAACCACTTATTTAAGAGAAATTTTTATTGCCTTAATTCAAAATTATATTGAACCCACTCACGGTCTGATTCAACTCAATCAAATGAATATTTCGCTTTATAACCAGCATTATTTACGTGATCAGTTTTATATTATCAGTGATAGCACCATTTTTAGTTGTACCATGAAAGAGTTTTTGCTTTTAGATAAACCAAATTTTGATCATGAGCTATTGCAAATGATCCTTGATTTAGTGGGATTAGACAAAATTATTCCTCATTATCCAGAAGAGCTCAATACAAAAATTATTAGCACTGGTTATCCCTTATCCAGTGTTGAAATTATCCTGCTTAAGCTTGCTCGCTGTTTGATTCTTAAGCCGAAGATACTCATTCTTACCGAGATTATTGATTTAATTTCTCCCGAAATTTTTGCTCGCGTTATTGGATATATAACCAGCAAAAAAGAAATCACATTGCTTCATTTTTCTCAGTATCTAAAACCAGAATTTTGCTCATATGACAAATTTTTGTATATTGGTCAATTGACTTGCTTAGAATCATCCACCATGAATGAGCATAAAAAAAATTTAGCCTTAACATTTCAAGAAAAAAATAATGAAAATAATAACGAACAAACAATCGGATAAAAAACAACTTATGTCTATCAATGGCATAAAAATTCCGTCTTTTTTTCCACGCATTTCATCATTTTTAATCGTATTACTCGTATTTTTTCTTGCTGCTATGTTTCTTCCATGGATACAAACAGCTCCAGGCACAGGATATATTACAGCCTTTAATCCAATTAATCGCGTCCAAAAAATTATTGCACCTGTAAACGGCCGCATCCAACATTGGTTTGTTTACGACGGCGCTAAAGTTAAAAAGGGGCAAAAAATTGTATCAATGATTGATATCGATCCCTATGCTTTAAATCGACTCGAGTCTGAAAAACTCGCACTGCAGGAGCGTTTAATGGCAATGGAAATCGCCACAAAACTCGCAAAAAAAAATTTAGACCGTCAATATAAGCTCTATAAAGCAGGATTAACATCGCGGCGTGACTATGAGGCAGCCGATATTAATTACCAAAAATCTGTCTCTGAACAAAATTATTATCGAACGCAATTAATCAAAGTAGAAGGAAACATATCAAGACAATCCAATCAAAACATTGTTGCTGAGCGAGATGGATATATTGTAAAAACACTCGCAAGCTCAGGCACCCGAATAGTGAAAGCAGGCGAGTTTTTAGCTGATTTCATGCCTGATAGCGATGATTTTGCGGCTGAGCTTTATATCCGCGGAAACGATATTCCTCTCATAAAAATTGGGCAAGAAGTCCGACTCGTTTTTGATGGTTGGCCAGCAATTCAATTTCACCGATGACCTTCTCTACCC
>JAJZTL010000019.1 GCA_021848965.1 Pseudomonadota bacterium | reverse complement strand
AGATCTCCTTTTATTGTGGTGAATAAATGAGGTCTCTATTTTATCTTATTATTAAAATTCATCCAGTCATTTACGCCTCGGCATCCTTGCCTCGACTTTCCGCTCATCGCCGCGGAGGCTAGCAAGGGTGGACTCCTTTATCCAACTTTACCTCCAACATCCTACTCAATATGAGACTAAAAATCACTGATTTAATTTTAATCAATTAGTCTCGCATGTGTTTGAACCTAGGACAGGGGCAGGGATTTTAAAAAGTTTAAAAATACAGTACACTTTCGGACCAATATTGTAATTACATATTATCGGGCCCCTACGAAAACTCATCAGAATTGGCTATAAATTTATGCGCAAAATAATACAATTATCAATCAAAACACTACTTTTTTTAAGCGTAATGCTTAATCTCCAAAGTTATGCGGCAATTTCTTACGGTGCAAAGCTCTGTCATACTGCCGGGTTCACTTGTGTCAAAGTAAAACGCGGAGATACTTGGGAGAAGCTCGCTCCTGATTTAAAAGAAAGAGATTTGCTAGAGCGTATTAATCGTATGAATATTGAGCCTATTCCAGGCAGCACTATTGCCATTCCTACTGATTTATCCAACATGACCATATACGACGCCTCTCCCTTCCCACGATATATAGATCCGCCAGGAGCAAAAACTATTTATGTGAGTCAGCAAGCCCTTGCCTGGGGAGCATATGACACTCAAGGTAATTTAGTATGGTGGGGGCCCATTTCTCCAGGAAAAGCGTTCTGTTCTGATATTCACAAGCCTTGTTCGACGCCCAATGGCTCCTATTATGTGCAATGGAAAGAAGGTCTAAACTGCATTTCATCTCAATTTCCCGTGCGGAACAAAGATGGTAGTAAAGGCGGGGCTCCAATGCCTTACTGCATACATTTTTGGGGGGGATATGCGTTGCATGGCTCAACAAATGTTCCAGGTTATGCAGATAGTCATGGTTGTGTCCGGATGTTTATTCGAGATGCCGAATGGTTAAATCAAAAATTTATTGATCTTCCTCATGGAAATCAATTAGGTACCCATATTATTATTAGTGAGAACACACCATAATGTATTCAAGAGAAACTTTATTGAGCAACTGGCTTGCCAGCCTTTTTCCCAAAAAAACATTATCATTGCAACCTTTAGCTGGTGATGCCAGTTTTCGACGTTACTCTCGTTGTTATCATCCAGAGGGCACTTATATTATCATGGATGCTCCTCCTGATAAAAATCTTAATTGTCACCCTTTTATGTTAATTGCTCAAGAATTAAAAAAACATAAAGTGAACACTCCTACTATTCATCACAGCGATTTAGAGCAAGGTTTTTTATTGCTAGAAGATTTTGGGGACACTACTTACTATCAAGCTTTTAAAAATCAAAATCCTCATCAACTTTATCAACAAGCTATTCAAACGCTAGTTCATCTGCAAGAATGTCAAAATATTCCCGATTTTAATATTCCACATTTTGATGCAGATTTTATGTTGATGGAGTTCGAACGGTTTGATGATTGGTTTTTACGACAATTATTGGAGTTATCACTCAATCGCGCAGAGCAACAAATTTTAAACGAAGCTTATGAACGCCTTATTCGCTCAGCTCTTTCCCAATCGCAACGACTGATTCATCGCGATTATCATTCGCGCAATCTTATGTTTTTATCTCAAAACTCACCTGGCGTACTTGATTTCCAAGATGCTATGATAGGCCCTATTACCTATGATCTCGTCTCATTGTTAAAAGATTGCTATATCACTTGGCCAGATAGTTTACTTCAAGTTTGGGCTGATACTTACTTTAATCAAGCGAAACAAGCAGGATTTATTGATAATCAAATGACTGAAACACAATTTGCACATGCCTTTGACTTAATGGGAATGCAACGACATTTTAAAGTTATTGGTATTTTTGCGCGCTTACATTTACGGGATCATAAGTCAGCTTATCTGAATGATATACCGCGTATCATGCGTTATCTTCTTGATGCTGCTAATCGTTATGAAGAATTTGAAGCATTAAATTGGCTACTGCAAACAGTTATTTTACCCAAATTTCTTTATCCAAAATCTTTATCTTTTCGTTATGATATGCCTCCGCGTACAACAGTAGCAAGCTTATCTACATCGACTTCAGCGTCATGAAAGTTATGATCTTGGCCGCGGGACGCGGTGAGCGTCTCAGGCCAATAACAGACACAATACCAAAACCTCTTATTGAAATTAAAGGAAAGCCTTTAATTGTTTACCATTTGGAAAAATTAGCTGTCGCTGGACTTACAGATATAGTAATTAATCTTGCTCATCTTGGCGAGAAAATTGAAAAAGCTTTAGGTAATGGACAATCTTTTGGTGTGAACATTATCTATTCTCGTGAAGGAAAAACTGGATTAGAAACAGGCGGCGGTATTTTGAATGCGCTGCCTTTACTTGGAAATGAAACATTTATTACGCTTAACGCCGATATTTTTACTGATTTTGATCTAGGACACTTTGCCAAAACCCAGCTACCCTCTTCTATTTTGGCGAATCTTGTTCTTTTACCTCATACGAAAAATCGGCAAGAAGGCGATTTTTCTTTACAGTCTAACACTTCACTTATCAGTAATAACTTCCCGCGACCGTACACCATTGCAGGTATTAGCTTGTATGACCCAGACTTTTTTAAGGGTCTCACTTCAGGTAAATATTCGGTAACGCCTGTGTGGCGCCAATATGCTGATCAAGGAAAAATCATGGGAACACTTTTTCATGGTGAATGGCATGACGTAGGAACTGTAGATAAATTAGACGAATTAAATAAATAGTCCAATACTCCTTCTAAAAACGTATTTGAATTTGGCACAATCTTGTGTAGGGGCGAATAATATTCGCCCTCGGTTGGTTTTACCTAGATCTGAGCCATTGGCAAGAAGGGCGAATATTATTCGCCCCTACGCTAGATCGAGCTTTACGAAATATAAAAACATGTATTTTGAAATTTTTTTGGTATATAATTTATTGCTTTTAGAGAGGAGGATGCCATGAGTGAAAAACAACATTTTTTAAAGCAATTACATGAAGAGGAAATTAAGTTTATTGATTTACGCTTCACAGATACTCTAGGCAAAACCCATCATATTTCTATGCCAACAGGCGCTTTTACTGAGGAAATTTTAGAAAAAGGAAAAATGTTTGATGGTTCTTCTATTCGTGGCTGGCAAGCCATTAATCATTCCGATTTAGCTTTGCTTCCCGATTTAAGTACAGCTCAAAAGGACCCTTTTACCGAACTTGCAACCATCAATATTCATTGTGATGTGATTAATCCTCATGACAACTCCGCTTATTGTCGCGATCCCCGCTCTGTCGCTCGTCGCGCTGAAGCTTATTTAAAAACAACGGGGATTGCAGACGCAGCCTATTTTGGCCCAGAGCCCGAGTTTTTTATCTTTGACGACGTTCGTTGGAAGCTTGAAATGTCCGGTGCATTTTATGCCATTGACTCAAATGAGGCAGCTTGGAATTCAGGTAAACAATTTGAAAATGGCAATGGCGGGCATAGACCGGGTATTCAAGGCGGTTATTTTCCTGTACCGCCCGTTGACTCTTCTCAAAATATACGTGCCGATATATGTTCCGTTTTAGAGCAAATGGGAATTATTGTAGAAACACATCACCATGAAGTAGCTACAGCGAATCAAAATGAAATTTCTACTCGCTTTAATACGTTATTAAAAAAAGCCGATGAAATGCAAGTTTTTAAATACGTTGTACATAATGTGGCTCATGAATATGGTAAAACAGCTACTTTTATGCCCAAACCTTTAGTTGGCGATAACGGCAGTGGCATGCATTGTCATCAGTCATTGTCCAAAGATGGATACAATATTTTTTCGGGTAAAGAATACTCTAATCTTTCAGAAGAAGCCCTCTATTACATTGGAGGTATTATACATCATGCGCAAGCATTAAATGCTTTAACAAATCCCGCAACCAATAGTTACAAGAGATTAGTACCAGGCTTTGAAGCTCCTGTACTTCTTGCTTATTCGGCATTAAATCGTTCAGCCGCTATTCGTGTGCCAGCTTACAGTGGACCTAATGCTGCCCGTATTGAAGTACGTTTTCCGGATGCACTTGCTAATCCCTATCTTGCTTTTTCTGCGATGATGATGGCTGGTCTTGATGGAATAAAAAACAAAATTCATCCTGGTGATGCCACAGAGCATAATTTGTATCATTTATCTCCTGATGCACAAAAAGAATTCCCTTCTGTTTGCGCATCTCTTGATGAAGCTTTACTCGCCTTGCAAAATGATCATCAATTTTTGTTAGCAGGCGATGTTTTTACAAAAGATATTATAGAAACATACATTCGTTTAAAACAAGAAGAAATTGATTATTTAAGAACCATCACACATCCTGCAGAGTTTGATATGTATTATAGTAATTAGTTCAGTAATTAAAACTCATGTTTTTAAAAACTTTTTTAACAACACTGTGTTTTTCTTTAAGTACCATTTACCAATGGATGGATGGTACAGGTACAACTCATTTTTCAGATCAACCTGCAAAAAATGCTATACATGTACCTCTTCCATCTTTGCAAACCTATCACTCTCAAGCTTCTTATATACATAGGGCAGCCGCGCCTGCTTCACCCCAAAAGGCTTATCTTCCGAATAACATCATTACGATTACAACACCGCACAATGCAGAAACCATCCGTAATAATCAAGGGACAATTACCATAAATATCAATACATCACCTCATTTATCAAATTCTCAGCGAATTCAATTATTTTTAGATGGACAGATAATATCTCAATCTCAAACACCTTCTAAATATCAATTAAAAAATATTGACCGAGGAAAACACTGTCTGGAAGCTCGATTGATCAATGAACAAGGAGTAACTATAGCACAAAGCGAGCGCATTGTTTTCTATGTGCAACGTCCAATTGTAAAAAAGAAAGCCATGCCGACATTGGTATAAAGATATAAGGCGAATATTATTCGCCCTACTCTGAGACGTATTCCGCGCCCGGCTTAACATCCTGGGGCTCATTTTCATTAAGATATAAATATTCCGATGCATCTGAATTACTACCGCTACTAATTTTATTATTACGGTACTGATAATAGGCGTCTCTTGCAAAAGTATAAGGATCCAATGCAACTTCATTCATAAAATTATTAGCATCCAATAATTGGGCTTTAATTGTAAAGTAACGATAAACACCAATACCCGTAATTAGCCAATCTGATTTGATATAAGGATAAGGCGTAAAGAGATAATAATCTGCAGCAGTTCCAACTGCATCACGAACAGTTGTAGGACCTAAAAAAGGTAATACCACATAAGTTGAATTTCGGTAACCGTACCGTGCAAAAGTAATTCCCATATCATTCAAGTGCTCAGGTAATTCAAATGCTGTTGCCACATCAAAAATCCCCCCTATGCCAAAAGTCGTATTAATAATAAAACGCCACGCATCGTTCAAGGCATGCTTAAACTCACCCTGCAGTAAATCATTAGCTGTTGATGGCAATAGTGCAATATTATCAAAAACATTGTCAGCCCCTTGACGAATAGGGAATGGAATAAGTGTATTATAGATTTTAGAAATAGGTGTAATAAAAACCGTATCCATTGCCTGATTAAAATCAAATACTTTTCGATTAAGAGATTCTAAAGGATCTTGTTTTGCTGAGGGTAAAAAAGGAGCATTACCATCAAAAATACTGGCTTCAGCAGACGTTTCTTCCGCAAAGCTCATAGAAGCTGCTCCTAAAGCAGCAAAACATATTGCTGTTGCAACTAACTTTCTTATCATTTTACTAACAGGCCTTTTGAGATATTCGAAGCATATTTTGGGTCGCTAAAATAATAGCATCAACAATCGCAGGCTCTAATAAAGAATGTCCTGCATCGCGAACAATAAACAGCTCTGATGCTACCCAGGCTTTATGAAGCTCCCACGCACATTGTAAAGGGCTAATCATATCATACCGACCATGTATAATAAAACCAGGAATGTTTTTTAAGGCATCCATATTGGCCAAAATAGCATAATCAGAAAGAAAACAAGCATGGTGCAAATAATGTGTTTCAATACAAGCCAATCCTAATGCCACATGCACGTCTGAAAAACGCTCAAGAACTTGGTTACGCAACTGCAACGAACTACAACGCGCCTGCCATAATGACCAATTCTTCGCAGCAGACATACGAGCAAGCTCATCACTTCCTGTCAAACGTTTATAATATGCTTTAATGACGTGTCCTTGTTCTTCAGCAGAAAGAAAGTGAACAAATTCTTCCCAATAATCAGGAAATACTTCATTAGCTCCTTGCTCATAGAACCAGCAAATATCTTGGGTACGTCCTAAGAAAACGCCGTGTAAAATAAGGCCATGGACATGCTGAGGATATTTTTGGGCATAGAGTAAACTTAATGTACTACCAAAAGACGTACCAAAAAGCACCCATTTTTCAATCTTTAAATATTCTCTAATTGACTCAATATCTTTCACCAAAGCTTGCGTATGATTATTGGTCAATTCAGCATGAGGGGTAGATTTTCCCGAACCTCTTTGATCAAAAAGAATAATACGATATTTTTCAGGATCAAAAAAACAACGCTGAAAACTTTCCGTTCCCAATCCTGGACCACCATGTACAAAAAGGACAGGAAAACCTTCAGGATTTCCTGATTCTTCAATGTAAAGCTGATGTGGTTTTTCAACCGCTAAAGTATACTGTGCATAAGTTTTAATAGAAGGGTATAATGTTTGCATAGATGCTTAATATACGCTATTCAAAAAAATATTAAAAGAGTTATACTAACTCCCCCCTTCGGCCGTCATTGCGAGGAGAGAATTGCGCAGCGATAGCGGAGCAATGAAGCGACGTGGCAATCCAGACATCGATGTTTATTTTAACATCATAACTGGATTGCTTCGTCATCGTTGGTATTGTTACGCTAACACTACACAATACCGCCTCATCCTCGCAATGACGGCCGAAGAAAAAATATTAGAAAAGAGTTACACAATGAGCGAAAACCATTTATTCGAGCGACACCAAAAAGGTGAACGCGCAATTTTAGTTCATATTGATTTTGACGATCCTGATTTACAGGGAGACTTAAATGAGTTCAAAGAACTCGCATTATCCGCTAATGTAGAAATCATTGATATCATGACAGGCACACGAAAAACGCCTGACAGTAAATATTTCATTGGCTCAGGAAAAGCAGAAGAAATTCAAATGATTATTGAAGAACAGAAAATTACTGTGGCTCTTTTTGATCATACATTATCGCCTGCCCAAGAACGTAATTTAGAAAATTTGCTACGATGTCGAGTAGTCGATAGAAATGGCGTTATTCTTGATATTTTTGCTCAACGCGCGCGTAGTTTTGAAGGTAAACTTCAGGTAGAACTTGCTCAATTGCAACACATTTCCACTCGTTTAGTCAGAGGATGGACTCACCTTGAACGGCAAAAAGGAGGTATTGGGCTCAGAGGACCTGGAGAAACTCAACTTGAAACCGATCGCAGACTCTTGCGCAATCGCATGAAAACAATTCGTTCTCGTCTGGAAAAAACCCGCGCGCAGCGAGAACAAAATCGCCAAGCACGTCATAAACAAAATACCCCTACTGTTTCACTCGTAGGCTATACTAACGCGGGAAAATCCTCTTTGTTTAACAGTTTAACAGGTGGAGAAACTTTTGCTGCGAACCAATTATTCGCCACACTTGATCCTACGATGCGAAAACTCAGCCTACCCGGTTGTCAAGATGCTATTTTAGCGGACACAGTTGGCTTTATTCGGCATCTTCCTCATGATCTTATTGAAGCATTCAAAGCCACATTAGAAGAAACGCGAGAAGCGGATCTTTTACTGCATGTAATCGATATTGCCGATCCTCATTGGCATGAAACAGCAGAAGTTGTTCGGCATGTTTTAAAAGAAATTGGTGCTGAAAATGTTCCTGTTATTGAGGTGTATAATAAAATTGATTTGTTGCAGAATTTGTCTAACTGGCAAGACAATATAGAAAAAACTTCCAATAAAATTTGGGTTTCTGCTTTAACACAAGAAGGACTACCTGAACTCAAAGATGCTATAGCAGTTCAATTATATGGGCAATTTGTTTATACACAAATCGCCCTTAAACCTAATGCGGGTCAATTGAGAGCCGAATTATATGCATTAAATGCTATTATTGATGAACAAACTGACGAAGAAGGCAATCAGTGGGTAACGATAAAAATGGCTGAAAAAGATTATAAACGATTATTTGCGCCACATCGGTGATTGACAGTTACGTTAAATGTCGTTTCATTTTCTCATAAAAATTCTGATGTTCGCCTAAAGCAATAAGATATAAAGTATTTGTTTCTTTTGTATACTCATAAGCTAATAAGTACATATGTGGATGATGTTTAAATTTGTGGACTCGAATACCCGCTAAATCACCTACCTTGAGAATACCTATTTCAGTATTTTCCATAACCATTTTAATAGTTTCATTAACAATATGACGTGTATTTTTCTGTAACTTTTTATAAGCTTTCTTGAAAAGATTGGACTGGATAAGATGCATTATTATTCCTCATTAAATACAAAAGGTTCAGCATCGTCCTTTAAATGCTTTGCTAGAAGAATTTCTTTAATAAAATCAATAGGAAGATCTGGATTTTCAAGAGCTGTCTTACCTATTTTTGCCCAATACCCAATCTGAGAAGATATAGTTCTATCTTCCGCTTCTGCATAACGCCTAGCTAAATTATAAAAAACGTCATCAATTTTAACAGAATGAAAGCTCATTTCTAACCTCTTTTTTAATTTAATATAATTATAGCGCAATGGCATAATTATATCAAATTAAAGGATGCCATTATAAATTAAATCCTGCTTTCTGCGCATCGTTAAAAAACATTTTGACTGTTTCTAACGAATACTGCATTAAATCCTTATTGACAAGCTCAAGTTTTTTAATAATATCATTCGTCGCGGTGATAATATGACAACCTATTTCTTCAGCTTGAAAAATATTTAATAGTTCACGCGGGCTTGCCCAAATCAATTCCTGATTGGCAGGCAACATAGTTACCGCTTCTCGCATAATAAAAAGTGGATCCATTCCTGTATCGGCAATACGTCCTGCAAACACAGAAACATTAGCAGGAATTTCATTTCCTAATGCATCTCTCACATCTCGAACTTGTTCTAATGTCATTAATGCAGTGACATTTTGTTTAACGCCCTCTTTGGCTAAAGAATGAATCAAATCATAAGCAGGCTCAGCTTTGGTGTTCATCACAGGAATTTTAACGTAAACATTCTTTCCCCACTCGGCAATTTTCAACGCTTGGCGTTTCATATCTTGAAAGTCATCAGAAAACACTTCAAAAGAAATAGGACTGTCAGGAATGCTTGTCAAAATATCACGAGCAAAAGCTTCATAATCACGAATTCCAGCCTTATGCATTAGCGTAGGATTTGTGGTAAATCCTTTTACATAAGGATGTTGCTTCATTTCAAGCATGCCCACTTTATCTGCTCCATCGGCAAAAATTTTAACTTTAAGATCTGATACTTGTTTCATTATTATTACCTACTGATTTATTAATATACTCCGCAGCTTGTTGCAGTGACTGCGCTATATAATCTGGACTTTCTGGTTTTTTTTCTAAATAACCATAATCTAAAAAAATACTCTTACAGCCCGCTGTTTGACCTGCTTCAATATCGCGCCAACGATCGCCTATCATGTAGCTCTCGTCCAGTTTAATATTATAATCCTGAGCCGCTTGCGTAAGTAAACCGGCTTGCGGTTTACGACAAATACACCGATCTTTATCATCATGCGCACAAACACGAATATCATCCAAGGGTAATTGTTTCAACAAGTGCTGATGAATGTCATCAACCGAAGCCTGAGTTGCCTGTCCTCTTGCAATATCAGGTTGATTCGTAACTACAATTAATAAAAAACCTGCTTTTTTAAGAAGATTAAGTGCGGGCAATACTTCATCGGGAATAATTAAATCTGTTAAACTTTGAGGGGGATACGGCTTACCTTCTCGAAGTACAACCGCATTAATGACCCCATCACGGTCAAGAAAAATAGCACGTCTTTTATTTGGGTTCAACCACAGACTCCCATTTCGTTTGTGTTGCTTTCAATGCAGGATGTGAAACCATTAAATGCCATACAACCGCCTGGAAAGCCTCAGCATGAGGGGTAATGTTATCATTATTAACTGTAGGAATAATAACACACGCATCCGCAACGGTAGCTGTGTATCCTCCATCACGCCCCAAAACACCAATAATAGAACTACCGATGGTTTTAGCATATTGTAATGCTACTACCAAATTGGGGCTCACATTCTTTTCAAGATTTCCTCCACCCACAGAAAACACTAAGAGTGTGTCCGTCGGTTTCAAATGACTTACTTTTAGCCATTCAACAAAAATAGTCTGCCATCCTTCGTCGTTGGTTCTTGCAGTCAATTCAGAGACATTATCCGTCGGTGCATAGGCTTCTATGCCCACTATTTTTCGAAAATCATTGACAGCATGAGAGGCGTTAGCAGCGCTTCCACCCACACCTAAAATAAAAAGACGTCCTTCTCTCGCACGGGTTGTTGCCAAAATATCAACCATGGACTCAATCGACTGAGTATCTAATTGTTCAATCACTTGAACGGCTTCTTTCAAAAATTTTTGACTGAACGCAATTGTCATTTTTTTCTCCACTTAAACCAGTACTAATTGATTCATTTCATCAATACCCACAAAAGAACCTACTTCATAAAAACGCTCTTTGACCTCACATGCGGCTAATTGGTTTTCTACTAATAATATTTGATACAGCTCAGCAAGGTCATAAAAAACATTTGCTGGCACTTTATCAAACGCGGTCGCATTGAAAACGCCTAAGCCATAATCTATGTAGTGCAATTCAGGATCTGAAGACTTTTTATCATAAATCAAAATTTGTTCATTTTCATACTTGACATTACTTTTATCCCATTGGCCTAGATTATGAAAGACTGTCATCAAACTCAGCTTTTTTTGCTTTTCAAAAGCTTGTTGAACTATTTGATAATCACAAGGCAAGTAGGAATCACCATACATCACAAAAAAATTTTCACCTAATAATGGCAAAGCTTTTTTGATAGCCCCGGCTGTCCCTAATAATGGCCCGCCTTCTGGAGCATCGTACGCATATTCTACTTTTAAGCCAAAATACTTACCTGAGCCGACTACTGCCTCAATTTGCTCACCTAGATAACCGACACACAGGATAACTTTCTCAACGCCGTTTTTTTTTAACAAACGCAATTGATGATAAATGAACGGTTCACCTTGAATGTCGATTAATGCTTTTGGAATAGTTTCTGTTACCGGTCTCAACCGTGTAGCTAAACCACCGGCTAAAATTGCAACGGGGAATACACTATGATCTTGTAACAATTTGCGTTCCCTCATAATCAAAATGGAAACGCACCTCTTTTAAGCCCGCTTCTCTCATCACATGACGTAAACGCATTTTATCTTCAGTATAAAACATCAGAAAACCACCGCCGCCTGCTCCAATCACTTTACCACCTAAAGCGCCATTTTTCATGGCCAGATTATACCAATCATCAATGTGAGAATTACTCATATTTGAAGAACGTTGTTTTTTATATTCCCAATGCACATTCATCAACTCAGCAAAACTGTGCAAGTCTCCTTTTTCCAAACAAATTCGACTCTGCTCTCCTAAGTCTTTCACAAAGTGTAAATTATTCAACATCTCTTGGGAATGTAGTTTAGTTTGATCGTTTTGTTCTTTTAAAATACCTGACGCAGAACGAGAGTAACCTGTAAAAAACAATAAGAGATTATCTTCTAGATTATACAATACCTCTGTATCCAATTTCAGTGGCCAAGCTTCAACTTTACCATCTTTTCTAAACCTGAAACAAGTTAAACCGCCATAAGCCGCAATATACTGATCTTGTTTTCCTATGGGCTCATTTAATAAATTCAATTCAATATGGCAAGCTTGTTCTGCTAATTCTTCTGGATGAACCAAATTCTTTTTGAGTGTATGCAATGCCTTTAATAAGGCTGTTGTAAAACTACCCGAAGAGCCTAATCCTGTCCCTGCAGGAATATCCGCCATGCTTGTAATTTCAAGATACGGATCGTCAATTCCAACATATTTTAATGCTTCTCGAATAATTGGATGAGATAACTCTTCAACACTTGTAACATGCTCTAATTTAGAATACTTAACAATCAATTCTTGCACAAAAGTTTGATGCAAGGTGATATAAACATATTTATTAATTGCAGCGGCGATTAAAAATCCTTCATGTTCTAAATAATACGAAGGAAGATCAGTGCCCCCGCCACCCAAAGAAATTCTTAAAGGACTTCGCGTAACAATCATAAAAAACCTCGACATCTACAATCAATAAAATTTATGGTCAATTTTAACACATCTATGACTTGAAACAAATATGTTATTTTTGATATCATTATGCGATTATGAATCTTTTTATTAAACGTCTATACCCGCTTATTACCTTTTGTGTATTAGGCACCATAAATACCGGATTAAATTTTTTACTTTTTGCTCTTTTCTGGAATGTTCTTCACCTCAATTATCTGGTTGCCGTATCGCTTAGCTTTTCAATGGGTGCTGCTTTTCAATTTTTTTCTAATCGCAAGCTAACTTTCAAAGCTTCTGGCAATGTTTACCATCAAATGACAAAATATTTCATCTTGATAGGCTCCAATTACCTCACCACACTGTTTCTTATGCATATCGTAGTATCAATTTTGCAACTCTCGCCTTACATTGGCTTATGTGTCACTACACTTAGCTCAGCAATAATGAGCTTCTTAGGCTTTAAACTTTGGGTGTTTAGACACACACCGCGAACAATCACAGCAACAACGTAAATCTGTAGGGGAGACCCGTGGTCGCCCCTACAGAAAATCAATGATACATTTATTATTTATGCCCAGACTGCTCATACACCGCCTCAACAACCCGCAAAGCCGCAATCGCATCATTAACACCAGGAGAAGATTGTCTGCCTGACTTAATATCTTGCATAAAATCAACCCATTCTACTGCCCAAGAATCATCCGCCATAGGATACTCCCATATAGTTGTTTCTGGTGGCCCCATCTCAGGAAGCATTTTATAGAAAGCCAATCGCTCGACACCGTAACTGCCTCCTAAGCCCTGAATGTCTAACTTGCCTAATTTCCCATAAATTTCAAAAGAAAATAAATTTTTCCACTCTGAGCAACTTGCATGTAAAAATGCTGTTTGTTTTTTATCTGTTTTTAATAATAAAAAACCATTATCATCCACCGGCATGTCCCAATAATAGGTATGAGCAAAACCTTGAATATCGGAAAACTCTCCTAAAAACCAACGAGAAAGATCAATCAAGTGAACGCCTTGATCAATCAGCTCACCTCCACCGGATAATTCGGGTATTGCACGCCATTCTTTATCGTAGCCAATACGTCCCCCATGTCCATATCGCGCGCGAATAAACATCAATTCACCCAAGGCCCCTTCTTTAACCAAGGCCATTGCTTTGCGAAAAGCACGATGATAACGATGATTAAATCCCACCCGAACACAACGTTGCTTTTCTTCCGCTAATTGCTTTAATGGCAATAATTCAGCTGCTCGACGGCCAGCGGGCTTTTCAACTAATACGTGCTTTCCAGCTCTCACTGCTGCAATACTAATTTCAGCTAAATCCGCATGAGTTACTGCAATAACAACAACATCAATATCCGGATGTTGCACTAATTCTTGCCACGAAACCATCACTTGGCAACCAGCGTTTGCTTTGGCCAAAGTTTCTGCTTTTTCCAAATTAAGATCAGCACAAGCGATTAACGTTGCATCTTTAAAACTTTTTGCGCGCTTATGACCAATTAAACCACAACCGACAATACCAACACGAATCATATTATACATCGCCCCATGTTTTACCACGTTCTGCAGGAATAATGCGTCTCAGCGTATAAATATCAGAGTTTTGCAAATCTTCTTTATATTGAGAAAGCTCTTGCCAAGGATCCCACACCGCACTCATTAGTTTTCCAGTGATTCCTTGGCTTTCAGCAGACGCAAGAAACACACATAATGCAGCCCCAATTTCAGGAGATGTTCCGCCTGAAGCTTGTTGTTTGAGAACTTGATGATAATATTTTTCACCCACTTTTTCGGGTCCTGCATTCAACACATCATCTAATAAACGCGTATTCATTGCTCCAGGTGCCACCATATTAACATCGATATTGAACTCTTTCAGTTCTTCAGACAATGTTTCACCAAAGCGAACTAATCCAGCTTTGGAAGCCGCATAAGCACTAAAATAAGGCATGGCCTTTGTGGCGCCACCACCTGACAATAAAATAATTTTTCCCTGCTTTTTTTGTTTAAAATGCGGAATCACTTCGTGACATAAAAACGCACTGCCTTTTAAATTAATATCAATCGCTTCAGACCAAGCCTCTAAATCATTTTCGTCAAAAGCCCCTTTAGGTCCGTGTATTGCTGCATTTGAAATTAGTATATCAATACCTCCCATTGTATCTAAAGCAGCTTGTATCAGATTTTTTACCGAATGTATTTGAGAAACATCGGCCTGCATTACATGGAAGCCTGATAATGATAATGGCTCAGCTGAACTGATATTTCTTGCACAAACCATCACTTCAGCCCCTTCCGCTAAAAATGCTTTAGCACAAGCCAAGCCAAATCCTTGTGTTCCACCAGTAATTAACGCTTTTTTCCCTTTTAATTTCATTCTCTTTCCTCTAAAACCCAAGTATTATTCTGTAAAAACTCCACTGTTTTAATAATGCCTTCGCGAATCGTTAATTTAGGAGACCAGCCCAAATTTCGTATTTTTTCGCAGTCGAGAAAAATAAAAGGATTATCTCCAATCCATCCCCGTTCACCGCCAGTATATTGTTTTTCAGGAGAAAGATTTAAGGCCTCACTAATCCAACCAATAGAATCATTCACTTCACAATACTCATTCGTTCCTAAATTGAAAATATTAACTTTTTCTTGCGCTTTTTCTGTCGCCAATAACATCGCATCAATACAGTCTTGAATGTATAAGTAGGATTTTCGTTGCTTTCCATTACCTAAAACTCTTAAATGCTCTGGATGGACTAATAGTTGCTTATAAAAATCAAATACATGTCCATGAGTATAGCGCTCGCCTAAAATGGACACAAAGCGAAAAATATATCCTTGAAATCCAAAGCCTTCTGCATAAGCACTAATTAAGCTTTCACCTGATAATTTTGAAGCACCATAAAGAGATGTCTGAATAGGAAAAGGCGCATCCTCTGGTGTGGGAATAACTTTTGCTTCACCATAAACAGAACCTGTTGAAGAAAAGGCAATGCGTTTAATATTATGGGTACGCATGGCTTCTAAAACATTAAAAGTTGCTATGGTATTTTGGTGCAAATCCTTGGAAGGATGTTCTGTTCCAAAACGCACATCCGCGTTCGCTGCTAAATGAAAGACAAAATCACATCCTTCCATTGCTTTTGTTAAAGCGGGAACATCTAAAAGATCCCCTTCGAATAATGAAAAACGTTCATGAGATTTAGCTTTTTCTAGAAAGGCATGCATCCCTGTAGAAAAATTATCAAAACCAGAAACAAAATGACCATTAGACAATAAACGGTCCACTAAATTGCTGGCAATAAACCCAGCACAACCTGTGACAAAAAAACGCATAAATCTCACCTATTTTTTTCAACAATTTCGTCGACAATATACATCGGTCTTCGCTTCACTTCATCATAAATACGACCAATATACTCACCCATTAATCCTAAAGATAATAATTGAACGCCGGCAAAAAAAGTAATCAACAACACAGTCGTTGATAGTCCTGGCGATAAATCAAATCCTATTAATTTTTGTACAACATACCATAGACCTAAAAGAAAACTGAATCCAGCTAAAAACAACCCAGCCACGGACATTAATTGTAAAGGTTTACTGCTAAAGCTAATAATGCCATTGAGACCAATCTTAAGTGAGCCTGTCAAACGATTATAATTACCTTGACCTGAAAAACGTTCATCCCGATCATATTCAATGGCGGCTTGCTTAAATCCTACATAAGCCACTAATCCACGTAAAAATCCATGAGTCTCATGCAATCGTCGGAGTTCTTCAATCACGCGACGTGTCATAATACGAAAATCTCCCGTATTACGTGGAATACTCACATCACTTAGCTTGTTGATCACTTTATAGCCCACATGCGCAATAATACGTTTTATCAGGGTTTCACCTTTTCTAGAGCGTCGCTGAGCATAAACGACCTCGTATCCTTCTGACAATTTATGATGCATGTCAGCGACCAATTCTGGTTGATCTTGCAAATCAACGTCTATTACCACACAAGTTTCACCTTTGCATAATAATATACCTGCCATTGTTGCTGCGGGCTGTCCGAAACGTCGTGCAAACTTAATTAGTTTAATGTGACCATTACGAGAAATTTCATCTTCAATCACTTCTTGTGTTCTATCCGGCGAGGGATCTAAACAAAATAGTATTTCATAACTTAAGTTGAGCTTTTCGAGTACAGGCTCCATTCTTTTCAAGAATGGGCGAATATTAGCTTCTTCTTTATAAACAGGAACAATAACGGAAATTTGACAAGCTTCTTTAGACATAAAAATAATCACTCAAAAATTCTAAATTTTATACCCTTCTTAAGGGAATTGCCATAGAAGACTTAGACGGCAAAACAGCCCACTCACCTAAAGCATTTCCAGAATTGTTGGGGGGAACAGTAAACCACCCAAAAGTCTTATGCAAAACAAAAACAACATCATAAGGAAACATAGAACTACGCACACCACTTTGCCATACCCATGCCCAAGGCAAAAAAACCCAAATCAAACATAATAATGCCATTAATTGTTTCGGTAGTTTCTTTAAAAATTGCTCGTTTTTCAACCAAAAAACAGTTAACAAGGGAAACGAAATAATCGCTATTACCCGTGTCTCATCTTCAATAAAAGGAACAATGCCAATCAATCCTAACAAGGTAAGAAAAAAAGGCAATGTCTTGCGCCCCTGCTCTGCATAAATTATAGCGACAATCCAGGCTAATCCTAAAACAGACCACAAAATTGGATGAATACTATATAAAAACTCATAGAATAAACGGGGTAAATGTCTCAACATCCAGTAAAATCTATCATGAGATATCTCAATATGCCGAAAATGGAATAATAACATCAACCCCAATTTTCCAAGCAAAACTCCTAGTAACACGCATAATGCCTGTTTTTTAAATAGTTCTCGCGCAAGTATCATTGCAAATAAAAGGGCTCCAAAAGCCACCATCGATTGCTGAAAATGATTTAATCCTAAAACAATACCTGAGAAAAGTGCTACGTGCCAAGAATCCATTCTGTAAATAATTAATGCCATTAAAAACAATGTAATTGCATCAAAATCGAGCCAATAATATACTGTACCTGAGACAGGTAATAGAAAAAATATAATAATTGCAACACGCGCCGAATCATCGGAGAGATATCTCGTGATGAGCTTGTACACTATCCAGGAAAAACCCAAGGCAAATATGAAAAAAAGCCCGATTAAAAGAGGTATCGTCTTTATATTTAAACACCAAGCCAAAAACCAAGCGAACCAATTTGTAAAACGATAACCTGCGTGCACTGGCATATCAAATGGATAGGAAACATTCTGCCCAATATAAGGAAAGAACCAAACACCTGTTTTCACTAGTTGAATCAGCCATAAAGTGACATAAAGCCGTTTAGGTGAAATAGAAAAAATAATGCGTTCAAAAGAACTAAGCATTTTAAACATTTTTTTATACCTCAGGCATACTTTCAAGAAATCGGCGACAGGTCAAAGGATTTGCCATCGGACCAAAAACAGCACATGTACCACCAGTACCTCGAACAGATAACGAACCATAATTCAGAAAGCACCCCAAAAGACTTTGCATCACATCAATACTTTCCAATTGAGGTATAGAAACATTGAGTGTCTGTCTTCTCAAAATGCCTGTCTTAATAATTAAGAAACTTTCGGTCACTTGTATGGATGAAGAAAGATAATTCAACAAGCTACGCACGAACAAAACACCCCCAGCCAAAATTATTGGCCATCCCAATACATACACATGATTAAACTGGCGCGCAAGCATGCCTAATAATATTATTCCAATGGGACACATAAAAATAATCCAATGTAAATGCCCGTCAAAAAATACTTTGTTTGTTGTTTTATTTATCATAATTAATTTTATCCAAAAAGATAATTACAGACAGCCAATGAGGCAATAACCCCCATTGAATCAGCAATGAGTCCAGCTGGAATGGCATGACGCGTAAAGCGGACATTCACAGCACCAAAATAAACCGCAATTACATAAAACGTGGTTTCTGTGCTTCCCATAATAGTGGCAGCTAAATAAGAAATAGAGGAGTTTCCTCCATTTTGGTGAATAATATCGGCTAAAACACCATTGGCAGCACTGCCCGAAAAAGGACGAATTAAGACAAGTGGCAAAACTTCTGATGGCATGCCCACTTGATTGAGAATTGGCCCTAAAAATTGAGCCATAGAATCAAAAAATCCTGAAGCACGCAGCATACCAATAACAACTAACATCGCCACTAAATGAGGAACAATGCCAATGACTGTCTCAAATCCTTGTTTTGCTCCTGTAATAAATGAATCAAAAACATTGAATTTTTTATACGTTCCATAAAGCGGAATACCTACAACAAATATTAAAAAAATAATATCAGCAATATGAAATTTCATTGCACATCACTCCCATTACTCAAAACAGTTCTTTTAAAACAAGATAATCGTGCTAAAAGTTTGACAGCAATAATAGCGGCTGTCGTTGCACAAATACTGGCCAACAAAGCACTACTAATAATATCTGTGGGATGTGTTCCTCCATTAGCAGCCAGATAAGCCATTGCAGTAACAGGAATTAACTGAATACTCGCCGTATTAATAGCCAAAAATGTACACATAGGATTCGTCGCAACACCAGGCATATTATTGAGACTATCAAGTTCTTTAATTGCTTTTAAACCTAATGGTGTAGCAGCATTTGCAAGCCCTAACATATTTGCACTCATATTTAAAAGCATAGCGCCCATCGCAGGGTGCTCGGCTGGAACTTCGGGAAATAAACGGGTCATTATAGGCTTTAATACTCGTGCAATAACTTTCATGAGCCCACAATCCTCAGCGATCTTCATAAGTCCTAACCAAAAAACCATAATTCCAACCAATCCCAAAGCAATTTCAAATGCCATTTTGGCTGAATCTGTTACCGCAGTAACAACTGCATCTAAACGCCCATTAATTACACCAAATATGACCGCTAAAGACATCAGTAATAACCAAATAATATTAAGCATAGTGACCTCCTATTAGAATGATTCCACCTTAGGATGAGCCCAAGGACCCGTAACTTTATAATGATAAATTGATGCTTGTTTCATGCCTTGATGAATCAGTGTCGCCGCCGCTAATGCCGCTAATCCAATCACTGGGCCTCCAGCAATAGTAGCAATTACCGGAATACCCAAGGGAGCTCTTGGTGCAATATTCAACACAAGATCATACAATTCTTTAGGTATATTAATTGTTCCCGCCATATTAATATCTGCTACAGAAGCATCAAGAGATGTATCATTTGTTTTTAGTTGTCCACGATGTAAAGTGAAGCTTCCTTTCAATTGATCAAAACTGAGTCCTTTTGACGATAAGCTAGGGAAAGTTTGTAGACTAAAAAGGCTCAATAAATTTCCTAATCCTATTTTTTCTTGCATCGACTTCGTTAAATGTGTAATTTCTCCTTGTTTTATCAACAAGTTCGCAGAACCATTCAACATATCTGTTTTAAATTGTGTAGGTGGGTTATGCCAATTAAGAACAATGTTTAATTGGCCTTTTTCACCTTGAATAACCGGTTCGATATCAAGATTTTGCAAGGTTTGTTGCAAATTACTTGAAACGAGCTTTCCCCTCAATTGCGTATGTGCCGATGAGTTCTTTTGCGACCATTTTCCTTGAAAACTAACACTAGTTGCAGGTGATTGAAGCGTTAACTTTTTAATCGTCAATACATTCACTTTTTTGTCAGGGCTTGTCACCAGCTGAATTTTGCCTAAATTCATTTTTTTATAATGAAAACTCTGAATTTGAATGTCTAATGGCGGAATATCTTTAGGTTGAAGCTCTGAAGAGTTTTTTTCCTTTTGTGCTTCCGAATTTATTGAATCTAAATGCACATATGCCAGATTAGCTTTAATGCCTAATCCTACTGTGCTAGGAATTTGAATATCACCTGATATTTCATCACTTTTTATATTGAGCATCCAAGTATTTTTCTCTGGATATATCAGCACATTATCATTATGTAGGATTTGGTCTCCAACTTGAATAATCGGCATTGTTAATTGAACAGATCGGAGAATATTTTTTTGATCATCTTTTTTCTTAGGACTTGTTACTGCTTTTAAAAAAGGCATCCATTCATCTACTGAAAATTTTGGCATCATACCATCAATTCTCAAACCGTCTACCTCAGGCTTAGCGGCTTTTGAACCACCCAAACTAATGTTTCCTTGTCTAAAAACATACTCTTTCACTGAGCCATGATATTTTGCATAATATCCTAAATACAAGCTCAAATATTTATCATAATCAATAAATAACTTTGTATCTGATGGGGCATTTTCATCATCAGAAAAAGCTAATTCTAATTTTAGCGGATGTTTTTCTTTTGCTTTTTTGCCATAGGGCTGCGGTAATTGAATTGCTACTCCCTCTAGATTGGAATCTAATATTAACTTGTTTTCTTTTTGTTTTGCGCTAGTTAAGATTAATTTTGCTTGATATGAGCTAGCACCTTTCATAAAATCAAATATAAACAATGGAAAGATTTTTTTTAAAGCATCAATACCTAACTTAGCTTTAACATCAGCAATGGTCGCAGGAAAAGGTTTCTTCACAGTTTTCATATTTAAATGCAGCGGATAACCTAATAAACTTGCATTAAATTCACTATGCAAAATACCTTCTTGGTCGTAAACAACTTTTCCTTTAAAATGCTGAAAATCTAAATTCCACCATTTTTTTAAAATTAAATCATTATCTAAAAAAATAGCTTCCCCATTTACTAAATTCTTATTATTCTGAGGATATAACGGAATTTGAATGGAGATTCCGAAAATGCCTGGGCCAGAAAGCTCCATATTTTGAAAAGCTTTTAAATTTACCTTCAGAGGACTATTGAGGACGAAATGTCTTGCTTTCGCTGCGTCTGTTTTGATATGCCCTTGTATTTCTAAAGTTTCTTTTCCTTGACCTAATCCTAATATTTGCGCTTTGATATTGGTCAGCGGTAATTGGTCAATAGTGCCCTGATGAATATTGGCAATTAAATCTCGATTTCTAAACGTAACATGCGCTTGTATATTTTTTCCTGGAGGCCAACCTTCTTTGAAGTCTAGAGTAAAATTTTCCCAGTCACTGTTCACTAAAAACAAACCTGTGTTTTCAGTCCCTGAAGTTTTAGATACGTGATCAAAAGGAAATTCAGCCAACTTTCCTCTTAAAACCATCTCACCTGTTGTGCGAGTACCTCCTACAATACTACGATGTAGCCAAACACGTAGTTTGGGTTTCATAATATTATCAGGAAGATATTGCCTAATAGCGGGCAGATCACGCAATGTAAATTTTGTTGTTAATTGAATTACTGCGTCAGATAGGGCTTTCTTCCATTGAAGAGAATATTCCGTATCGGCTGATATTTCAGAATTTTCAATAAATAATTGCTTAGAGTTTAATGTCCATACATTATTAATCTTTTGCCATTCCAATTGTGTTTTCAGCGAGGAAAAAGGTAACGCCGTGTTAAAAAATGCAGGATAGTCAATACGTAAATTATGTGTGTCTAAATCTAAACTCCCCTGCGATATCTGCCATTTGTCTGCTTTATCTTTTTCAATATTTCCATGTACTTGAATATTGCCTTCACCCTGTTGCAAATCCACTGCCGATAATGTTTCACTTGAAAATAACTGGCGTAATCTCGCCTGAAATTCAGCTAAATCAAGGTTGTCGACATATACAGAAAAATCACCCGCCCCTTCTTTTCCTGCATCCCAAAGACTTCCCCTAAAACTCAATGCACCAAAAACATGTGTTGATTGCACATCCATGTCTTGTTGATCTTGCCAATCGAACTCTGTTTTTAAATAATAGTCTCCTACTAAAGTTCTTTTGATTTTTAAATAAGCATCTGAAATTGCAAAGGAGGAAAATCCTTCTGGTGTATCTTTTATCCAATCAACACTCACTTCTTTCAAAATAATTTTGCTAAAAGAAGATAAAATAGGCACTAGTTTTGCGGCAGAAGACGAAGCAACTTTCCCTCCATTTATCCAGGAAGAATTCATATGAATACTTACTTGAGAAGCCACTAAAACACCGGGCTCTATCTGCCAATGCCATAGGCTAGATAAAATATCCATACCTAACGCTACATGGCCCACAGCCACTAGAGCGTGGCCATTTTTATTTTTAATTTCCACTCCCGACAAACGAATGACAGGTTCAATATAATACCAACCCGCTTCCATCTGACTGATTTTAATGGTACGCCCACATTTTAGTGAGATATACTGCTCTAATTGTGGACGATAGCTGCTTACCCAAGGTGAGATTAAACGGGCAAGAGAAAAAAACACGGTAATGACAACCAAAAAGGAAACTAAAAAAATCCATACCCATCTTAAATACTTTTTACTCATGAATCACATCAACATTTTTTGGCGGGGTAAAAATAAAAAGCTTATCCGCTATTGGTTGATTTAATTTAATATGTGTAAATGTAAAATCAGTAAATTGTCCTAAATTATCTTCAAAACGCATATGCGTGAGTTTCAGATCTTCAAAGGTCATTTGAATAAAACGATAAAGGGTTTTATGTTTTGGTTTCAAGGTATAAGTGCGTACCCTATTAGTGTCTTCAGAAATTAATTTTACTTGATAATTTTCAGCAATTTGCCCCTTTTTTCCATTAAGCAATAATACAGGTGTTGCACCAACATTTTTTTTTAACGCGGTAATAGTAACTTGTTCTAAGTCTTTGTCATAAATCCAAACCTTGCTTCCATCTGAAATAATTTCTTGGTGAATCGGTTGTTGTGTTTTCCAAAGAAATTTCCCGGGACTTTTTCCATTCTTTTTTAAGAGGAAAACTCCCGATATCCGTTGATTAACATGATTTCCAGTGAGAATAAATTCAGAAAAATTTGCTTGTATCGTTTGAATATTAGCAAGAATAGTTTCTAAAGAAGTCGCTGCACCGCTGCTTTTTGATGCAGATGCACTCCAAACTGATAAAGGAAAAATGAAACAAGCTAACCAAAACGATAATAGATAATATTTTTTCATTTAAGAATTATACAGAAAAATTCTATGAAAGAGTATATTATTTGTTCAGTTATACGTATTTGCTGTTTCTTCTAATCCATCAACATCTGTATTGATTGTCATTGTTGTTGGACTTCTCTCTCTGGGCACAGAATGCATATTACCCACGGAAAGAGAGACACCATTTGTTCCAGGAAACCTATCTACTAGCTCCTGTTCTTTTTTTGCTGCCAGTTCCTCCTCTTCAGGCTCATAGACAGGTAATTGGCTCGTGGAGGTTAACTGTGTAGACCAGCTCAATGTTTTTTTATTATAGCTTTTTCCATTTAGAAGAGCCTCAAATCTGGGTGTAATAAAAAAAACATGCTCTATATTCCAAGCATTGATATTCTGCTCTGAATGAGCACAATCCATCAGGAAAACTTTTTCTTCTGGATTCTGACTTGGAAATAAAAAAAAGTCGAACAAGCCTGTGACATTTCTGAATTTTTTACTTCCTCAAAAGACAGCATACCCAACTTGCAAGGAAGACCCTCTTTAGGAAATTGAATACGAATCACTTCTTCATCTATCTCATCGGCAATATATTTTAGAGGAACCTCTAACTCTCTAAGAAAATCACGAATTTTTGCTTTTTCCACTGCAGCAACAGGAAAAAGGATGAGTTCGGAAGTTTCATTTTCTTCAGCTGGAGATGCATCTTTATACTTCTGAATATAATCTATTCCTTTTGGCATAATGTTAAAAAATGAACCAGATTTAGTTATATAAAATAAGGCAAGACAATTTTCTTCTTCATCATAGTTATTTTCTGAATCATCAGTTATCAATGAAAAACTTCCTAAATTTCTACCATGAGGCATTTGAACCACAAGCTCACCATATTTAGTAGAAATACACCATTGCTTCTGTTCATTCAAAGATACAAAAAAAGTAAATTTCACTTTAGCCCCCACTTTTTCAGTGATAGCGTAATCTTGCAATCCTAGTGTATTAATTAAATCTCTAAGAGAATTGGCTTGAGATAAGTGAAGTAGAATTGAAAACTCATCTATTTTCATATCAAAAGGTGCGAGTAACTCAGGAAGAGAATTAATCTCTAATTCACTAAAAAACATCCTCAAAGCTCCTTTTACTTCTAAAATACTTGCTCTCAATCCTGCATATTCAGAGTTTTTAAAAACATTCTTAGCCAAGGTACTTCAGGATGTTCCTGGTTTTGTTCTAAGGCCGTTAAAATATCTTTAAATTTCATTTTGTTCTCTACTCGAATATGACTAGGACAGAATTCTACTGAAATATTCTTAATGTTTTATTAAAATACAATAAATTTACGCTGAACTGTCAGGGTCAGCGCACGTTAAAAATATTTCCAAAAACTGCTGAACTGTAGGGGCGAATAATATTCGCCCTCTAGTGGTTTTACAGAATTTTTTGCTATTGGCAAGAAGGGCGAATATTATTCGCCCCTACAGTTCGATAAGTGAATAGCAATAAAACAACACCAACACAAACAGCACTATCCGCGATATTGAAGATTGGCCAATGATAAATGCCTAAATGAAAGTCCAGAAAATCAACCACATAGCCTAATTGAACACGATCAATAATATTGCCCCAAGCTCCTCCAACAATAAGACTTAAGGCAAATGATTTTAATCGATTTTTTGGTGGCAACATAAATAACCAAACAAGCAAACCGACGGTAATACAGAAATTGACACACAGAAAAAATAAACTTTGCCAACCCGAAGCTGAGTCAAGAAAACTAAAAGCTGCTCCGGTATTTCGTGCCAGAGTCAAATTAAATACACTTGTAATATAGGCAGGAATATAGGGTAACAATTGATTTAAGGCCAAATGCTTCGTCCATTGATCCAGCGCAATAACTACTCCACTGAACAATAGAAAAGCAACTTGGTTTTTATACAACTTTTTTTTAAACAAAATGTCGACTCTCACCCGCACCGGAAATATTCTCAACACAACGCGCGCACAGTGTGGGATGAGATTTTATTTGCCCCACCTCTTCTCGACGATGCCAACATCTTTCACATTTCTCGTTCGGAGATGGATTAATTTCAAGGTAACAATGTAAAGACAATAAAACCGCTTTTTCTGTTTTCTCTGAAAGTGCTTTGACTTTAGCCGAAGAAGTTAACAAAATAAAACGCAATTCTTCATCTAAAGCATTTAATTTTTTTTGTGTTTCTTCATCAGCATAAAAAATAACATCAGCAGCTAGACTAGAACCGATGCTTCCCGCAGCACGTTCTACTTCTAAAGCCTTATTGACATTTTCTCGTAAAGCCACCAACCATGTCCAATCATAATGTACAATATTTTTTTCTAATGTATAGACTGACATAAATTGAGGATGTTCATACCATCTCTCAAAAAATATAGATTTTTCTTTTTCATTCAAGACAGGCAAATAATGCCAAATCTCTTCTGCTGTAAAACTTAAGATAGGCGCTAACCAACGCACAAGGGCAGAAATAATATGATACATCGCTGTTTGGCAAGAACGTCGCGCATGGCTGTCTTTATGGGTGGTATATTGCCTGTCTTTAATGATATCCAGATAAAAACTGCCTAAATCAACGGCACAAAAGTTATGTATTTTTTGATAAATGACATGAAATTGAAATGCTTCATAGGCTGCAATAATTTCTGCTTGTAATTGCGCTGTTTTTAACACAATCCATTGATCTAAAGCTAATAATTTTTCTGTTTCTAATAAATGTACTTTAGGATCAAAATCAAATAAATTCGCTAATAAGAAACGAGCTGTATTACGGATACGACGATACGCATCTGCCACACGTTTAAAAATTTCATCGGATAACGTTAACTCCGCACGATAATCGCAAGAAGCCACCCAAAGACGTAAAATATCTGCTCCTGATTTATCAATAATTTCTTGAGGCATAATATAATTACCTCGCGATTTTGACATTTTCTTGCCTTCTGCATCTACCGTAAAACCATGAGATAAAATTGTTTTATAAGGCGCTTCTTGATTGAGCATCACTGAAGTAATCAATGAAGAGTTGAACCAACCGCGATATTGATCAGAACCTTCTAAATAGACATCCGCAGGATAATGCAATTCAGGGCGTTTTTTTAATACACACTCATGGGCCACACCTGCGTCAAACCAAACATCTAGGGTGTCTTGAACTTTTTCATAATCATCCGCTTCTTTGCCTAATAATTCCTTGGGGTCCCATTCAAACCAAGCTTCAACCCCTTTTTTTTCCACTTTCTGCGCCACATGTTCTATAATGCGACTCATATCTGGATGCATTTGTCCTGTTTCTTTATGTAATAATAAAGTAATGGGTGTTCCCCAAGAGCGTTGTCGTGAAATACACCAATCAGGGCGATTGTCCTGCATTTTTGCCATGCGTATTTTTCCCCAATCAGGAATCCATTCTGTTTTATCGACAGCATCTTCAATATTTTTATGTAATTCAGCGCCCTTTAGGCTTAAAAACCATTGCGCCGTTGCTCTGAAAATTACAGGTGTTTTATGACGCCAACAATGCGGATAACTGTGTGGGTAAGATTCTGAATACACTAAAGCATTATGGTGCTTTAACAAACGAATGATATCTTCTTCCACTTTTGCGACATGCTTGCCAGCCACTTCCTTCACCGAGGACGCATACACTCCATTCCCCATGACAGGGCATTCCACAGGAAGATTATATTGCATACCAATCAGATAGTCGTCTGGACCATGTGAAGGAGCTGTATGCACACATCCAGTTCCCGCCTCGGTTGTTACATGCTCACCTAAAACAATAGGAACTAACTTTTCGGGATAAAATGGATGATGCAGTTTTAAACCTTCTAATTTTTCACCTAAAACTGTTGCAACAATGCTATAGTTTTCAATCCCATAACGTTGCATCACTTGTTCAACAAGTGGAACAGCCAGCAAATAGATATCTGTGCCTGTCTTAATAAATGCATATTCAATTTTAGGATTCAACGCTACCGCTTCATTTGCGGGTAATGTCCAAGGAGTTGTTGTCCAGATCACTGCACTCACATTGGATAATTCACTCGGCTCCATTGAATGCAGAAAAGGGAGAATATTATTCTCCCCTACAGCAAATCGAAATGCTACATCAATCGCCAATGATGTTTTATCCTCATATTCTACTTCCGCTTCAGCTAGCGCTGATTGGCAATCCATACACCAATGCACGGGCTTAAATCCACGAACTAAATAACCTTTTTTAATAATTTTGTTTAATGCGCGAATAATATCCGCTTCATACGTAAAATCCATCGTACTATAAGGATTTTCCCAATCACCAAAAACACCTAAACGTTTAAACTCTTCGCGTTGAATATTAATCTGTTCACGCGCATACTCGCGGCATTTTTCTCGAAACTCTTGTTTGGATAACTTAACTCCCGCTTTTCCCCACTTTTTCTCGACATTTAATTCAATGGGTAAGCCATGACAATCCCAGCCAGGCACAAAAGGCGCATCATAACCACTCAAAGAACGCGACTTAATAACAATATCTTTTAATGTTTTATTAAGCGCATGACCACAATGCAGATGACCATTGGCATAAGGAGGACCATCATTCAAAATAAATTTTTCTTTTCCCGCACGTTTTTTTCTTAATGTCTGATAAACTTTTTGCTCTTCCCAGAGCTTTAAAAAGGTAAGCTCACGTTTTGCCAAATCTGCTTTCATAGGAAAATCAGTCTGAGGTAAATTTAGAGTGTCTTTATATTTTTGTTCTGTTGCCATAATTTTAATTGTTTTTTAAATGTGGAAATAAAATAACATCGCGAATAGAAGGCGAATTCGTGAATAACATGACTAAACGGTCTATGCCTATGCCTTCTCCTGCTGTCGGTGGTAATCCATGTTCTAAAGCTTGAATATAGTCAGCATCATAATGCATTGCTTCAAAGTCCCCAGCGGCTTTCGCCTCAGACTGCGCTTTAAAACGCGCTGCTTGATCTTCAGGATCATTTAACTCTGAAAATCCATTAGCCACTTCACGTCCTGCTATAAAGAACTCAAATCGATCTGTTACAAAAGGATCTTGATCATTGCAACGTGCTAAGGGTGAAACTTCAGTAGGATATTCAGTAATAAATGTAGGTGAAAATAATTGATGCTCCACCGTTTTTTCAAAAATTTCAATTTGAACTTTACCTAAACCATACTCTGGTTTTAGCGGAATGCCTAATCCTTGAGCAATAATACGTGCTTGCTTTTCATCATCTAACATCTCCATCGTAACATCTGGATTATAATGTATAATGGCTTCTTTGACTGTCCAACATTGAAAAGGCTTCTCTAAATCGATTTTTTCACCTTGATAGTCTATTTGCAACGTACCTAAAGCATCTTTGGCTAACGTACGCATCATGTTTTCTGTAAAAATCATCATATCCCTATAATCCGCATATGCTTGATAAAACTCCATCATAGTGAATTCTGGATTATGACGCGTTGAGACTCCTTCATTCCTAAAATTTCGATTAATTTCAAACACACGCTCAAAACCACCTACCACTAAACGCTTCAAATATAATTCAGGCGCAATACGCAAATACATATCCATCGCTAAGGCGTGATGGTGCGTAACAAAAGGACGTGCTAAAGCGCCGCCTGGAATAGGGTGCATCATGGGTGTCTCAACTTCGAGATAATGATGTTCTAACATAAACTCTCGAATACGTTGAATAATCTTCGATCGCAACAAAAACGTACGATGTGATGTTTCATTGGTTAATAAATCTAGATAACGCTGACGATAACGTAATTCAACATCTGCCAATCCGTGAAACTTATCAGGTAAAGGTCGAAGCGATTTTGTGAGTAATTCTATTTTTTCACCATGAACCGATAACTCGCCTGTCTTGGTTTTAAATAAATACCCCCCAACACCAACGACATCACCCAAATCCCACTTTTTAAACTGCTCATAAACTTCCTCTGAAATATCTTCCTGACGAAGATAACATTGAATCTTGCCTGTCATATCTTGAATATGAATAAAACTCGCCTTTCCCATTAAACGTCGAAGCATAATACGGCCAGCAACCACTACTTTGTGATGTAAAGCCTCCAATTCTTCTTTAGATTTTTTATCAAATTCTTTGACTATATCAGCCGCAAAAGCATCACGTCGAAACTGATTTGGATAGGCTTGTCCTTTTTCACGAAGAAGCACTAATTTTTCCTTACGAATAGCGAGTACCTCGGCTTCAGTGAGTATAGGTTCGTTTGTTTCTCTCATAGAATTCATAAAATATTTATCTCAAAAAAATGACAATGAATAAACTGTTTAATATACCTTAAAACCCATTTCCCAGCAAATTATACTCTTTACATACTATTCATATATAATGATAAGCATAAACAACACACGAAGGTAACTTAAATAGAAAATGCCAGAACAACGATTAAAACAAAAAACACATATTATACTTGCTCATGGAACGATAAAATGATACAAATATTTAATAAATATGTCCTAAAAATGTTGCTGCCCAATGGTTTTTTCTATCAATCCCAATTGAAAAGCAGTCTATAGTTAAAAAAATAGTGAGTTAATCATGAAACAAACCTACCATATAGATGGCATAAAATGCACAAGTTGTATCAAAAAAATTACAGACGCACTTACACATAATTTTCCTGATGCCATAATTAACATTATTGATAATAAGGAATTAATTATTAACTCAAACGAAAAAATTGCAGCATCTATATTGAATAAACTGCTTCATCAAGTTGGCCCATATACTTTAAAGCCTCTAGAAAATAATGAAGAGCACATTACAAAGCCATCATACAAACCAATTTTTTTAATTTTTGCCTATATTATCACTGCAAACAGCATTATTAACATTCGTGACCAAAATACATATTTATTTATGTCACACTTTATGGCTAGCTTCTTTCTAGTATTTTCTTTTTTTAAACTGTTAGATCTTCATGGTTTTGCCCAAAGCTATTGCAACTATGATCTCATTGCAAAAAAGTTTTATCGTTATGGATATATTTATCCATTTATTGAGTGTTTTTTTGGACTTGGATACTTATTGAGTCCTTTTAGTTTCTACTTAAATTTAATAGTGTTTTTAGTTATGCTTATTTCAACTGCAGGGGTTATTCAAGCAAAATTAAAAAAAAGAAATTTCAGATGCGCTTGTGTTGGCACTTTTTTAAATGTACCACTGAGTAGTGTAGCTATCATTGAAGACATATTGATGGTATTTATGTCTCTAATTATGTTAACAAACATTATGGGATAAAAATCAAGACACCCAATAATTATAATTTAGCTACCCTATCTTTTTATTCTTCAAAAGAGTATATTGCTTGCTGTTCTAAATATTATTTTTAATTTATCCAAAAGGTCCAATCATGCCAACAGCCCGTTCTCTTCAAATTGATTTAAACACTACTCTTTTTTATCACTGCTACACTCGCTGTGTCCGACGAGCCAAATTATTCTGGCAAAACGAGACAGGCAACGTCTGCCTCCATCGCAGAGATACCATTGTCAATCGTTTAAAATTCTTAACCAGCATCTTTAGCATCGACATTTGCGCATATGCCATTATGCAAAATCATTATCATTTGGTGCTACGCGTAAATCCCACTCAAGCAC
>JAJZTL010000018.1 GCA_021848965.1 Pseudomonadota bacterium | reverse complement strand
ACAAGCCGCTTCTTTGTCTTTATGAACCGAGACTTTAAGTGCTTTAACACATTTATATTGGTATTCGAAATACTGTGCAGCTTCTTCAGGAGAGAATGGAGGATCGACGTTAATATTCTTAGATCTTTGGGCCTCGAGAAATAAGTTAAATCGAGGAGAAGTTTTAGAATCTTTAAAAAACTTCTTTCCTAGCTCTTTAGAAACCTCAAGTATTGTTGCAAGTGCCCCTGTCGGTGATAACATGATGACTCTCAAATTTTAACTACGCGTGATGATTATGAACTTTTTTTATTAAGATAGTATTAAATTTTCGCGTTATTTACAACTTTTCCTTCGTACAGGACAATTTTCATCATCCCTTACTTTCTTCAACCTTCATGCTATTAGGCTTACGTGTTTTTTAGTTGAAAATTGTCTCCTAAAAAATTAATAATTACCCACAATATGAACTTCTCGAATCAATGAAATTCCGGTTTGTTCCGTAACACGCTGTTGGACAAATTCAATAAGATTTTCTATATCAGAAGCTTTGGCTGTGCCATCATTGACAATAAAATTGGCGTGCTTAGTAGAAACAAGAGCACCACCGATTCGATGACCTTTCAGGCCACATTCTTCAATCAAGCGAGCGGCAAAGTCATTAGGAGGATTTCGAAAGACTGAACCACAGTTCGCCTCATTAATGGGTTGAGTGCGTGCGCGACGTTCTAAAAGCTCTTTAATCATGTTTAATGAGTGTTCTTTGTTTCCAGGTTTGAGTTGAAATGTACCAGAAAGAAACCATTGTTCTGAAGCAGGATTTAGAGGGGAAATATGGCGATAGGCAATAGAAAAATCTTCAGGTTTTTTTATGCTTATTTGTCCTTGACGATCAATAGTCTCTACTTCAACGACATGTTCCCAGGTTTGGCCATTAAAACATCCTGCATTCATGCGTAATGCTCCACCAACGGTACCAGGGACACCCGCTAAAAACTCAATGCCAGATAGATTTTGACGAGCCGTGAAGCGAGCCAGTGATGCGCAAGAAACACCTACCTCGGCTGTAACTCTATTAGAATCGGTAAGCATAAGATTGTTCAAACTTCCTTGTGTGACAATAACTGTTCCTGGGAAGCCGCCATCTCGAATTAAGGTATTACTGCCTAAACCAAGCCATAGTAACGGTTCATCGAGGGGAAGTTGTTTTAAAAAATGGCATAAATCCTCTCGACCATTCGGTTTATATAAATGTTTCGCTACGCCACCTGCCTGCCACGAAGAATAATGGGAGAGTGGTTCATTTTCTAATAAAGACCCAAGCATTACTTTAGTCATATTGATATTTTTGTACAAGTTGTGGAACCATCTGACCAATATTGCCCGCACCCTGCATGAGAATAACATCGCCTTCTTGAGCAATTTCATTGAGGCGCGAATCAAGATGTTCGAAGTTTTCAATGTAATCACATTGCTCAAAGCCTTTTTGCTTTAAACTTCCATAAAGTGCAAGGCTATTAATACCATCAATAGGCGACTCTCCCGCAGAATAAATGTCTAATAAAAGAACATGATCGGCTGCGCGTAAAGTGTCCACAAAATCAGCAAATAATTCCTGCGTTCGTGAATAGCGATGAGGTTGAAAAACTAAAATTAATTTCTTCTTTGGCCATACGCTTCGCGCTGCAGCTAGGGTAGCATTCATTTCACGCGGGTGGTGCCCATAATCGTCGACGAGAGTGGTTTTTCCTTGCTGAAACTGAATGGCAGGAAAAATTTGGAAACGTCGTCCAACGCCCTGAAATTTTTCTAGTGCGCTTTGAATCGTTGCATCATCGATCCCGAGTTCTGTCGCTACAGCAATGGCGCTCAGGGTATTTAAAACATTATGTTGTCCAGCTAAATTTAGGGTGATGGACAGATCTTCGCGATTGGGACGTTTTACAGTAAAGTGGCTTTTGAGATCGCATTGTTTCCAGTTTAAAGCTTGTATATCAGCCTCTGGATCAAATCCATAAGTTATTTTAGGACGCGAAATGGAAGGCATGCATTCTTTCACAACAGGATCGTCAATGCAAAGAATAGCCAATCCATAGAAAGGAAGATGATGCAAAAACTGTATAAATGTTTCTTTGAGTTCCGAAAAATTATTGTGATAAGTCGACATGTGATCGGCGTCAATGTTGGTGACGATAGACATCATAGGCTTTAAATAAAGAAAAGATGCGTCACTTTCATCGGCTTCAGCCACAAGATAAGGGCCTGAGCCTAAATGAGCATTGGCGCCAATACTATTTAATTTTCCACCAATAACAAAAGTCGGATCTAACTCTGCTTCGGATAAAATACTTGCTACAAGACTTGTGGTTGTGGTTTTACCATGTGTGCCTGCAATCGCAATACCATATCGGAAACGCATAAGTTCTGCCAGCATTTCAGCACGTCGTATGATGGGAATTTTTTTTTCATTGGCGGCAATTAATTCAGGATTGTCTTCATGAACTGCAGTAGATATGACAATCGTATCGGCATTTACAATATTTTCAGCTTGATGACCAATATGTACTTCTACACCCAAATTTCTTAATCGTTGGGTTGTTGCATTTTCATTTAAATCTGAGCCAGAAATATGATAGCCTTCACGAGAGAGAATTTCCGCGATACCACACATGCCGACACCGCCAACACCCACAAAATGAAGGTGTTTAACTCTTCCCATTTTGGATGTCTGATTGCCATCTTTACCCTTGCTATTGCCGATAACCATACTCATAATATTTTTTATATTCTCTCTTGAAAGTGTTGTGGAGGTGGGGCACCGAGACCTAAAATATCCCAGCGAGTTTCGTGATCTATGCGGAACAAGAGTGCAATGCTGATACAGCTAATTAACATACTACTGCCCCCATAGCTCATTAAAGGAAGTGTGAGGCCTTTTGTGGGTAAAATACCCGCATTAACACCCATATTAATCATAGCTTGAACACCTAAACAGAGTGAAATGCCGTAAGCAACATAAGCGCCAAATAATTTTTGTTGAATTTGAGCGTGTCTTGCAATAACTAATCCTCGACCAATTAATAAAGCATATAAGCCAATGGTGCAAAGTATACCAATTAGGCCTAATTCCTCAGCAAGTACAGCAAAAAGAAAGTCGGTGTGTGCTTCAGGAAGATAAAACATTTTTTGAATACTTTCACCTAAACCATTTCCCCAAACTCCGCCACGCCCAAAAGCAATAAGAGATTGAGTGAGTTGGTAACCATGATCAAATTGGTTGGCCCAAGGATCCATAAAGGTAGTTAAACGAGCCATCCGATAAGGTGATGCGATGGCTAATGCCCAAATGGCTCCAACAGCTAGTATAAGGAGCGTGATAAAAGGTCCCAATCGAGCGCCGGCTAGAAACATCATACCAAGAGAGGTAGCAGAAAGAACAACAACAGTGCCAAAGTCAGGTTCTTTTATTAATAAGACAGCCATAACACCAAAAATTAATACGGGTTTAACGAAACCCATAATTTGAGTGCGTACTTCAATTTCGCGTCGCTTTAAATAACTAGCAAGAAAAAAAATGAATGCTAGTTTGGCAAGTTCCGAAGCTTGTATGCCAAAAGGACCAATGCCAATCCAGCGAATACTGCCATTAACAGAACGTCCAATACCCGGTATTAAAATGAGAGCTAAGAGGGCAAAACTGAATAATAACAAAATGGGGCTAATTTTTTGCCAGTAGCTAATATTAACACGTAGGACAATTAAACCTAGAAAGATACCAAGTAACAGATAGACTAATTGATGGATTAAGTAATGAAATGACTGATTATATTGTTGTTGTGAAATAACAATAGAGCTAGATGCAACCATTAAAAGGCCTAAACCTACAATTAAGGCAACAGCGGCAAGCAACCACTTATCATATAACGCCATAGGTTTTAGCGTTGCTTGTCCTCGATTGTTTATATGACGTGGCCACATGGACGAATAATTAATGATTAAAGTTGAAAATAATGTGACATATTTTAATACATTTTGAATAGTATTAAAACATGTCGAGAGTATATTTTACCAAGAATGTATTTTAAAACTGTTTTCCTGCCATAATAGCGTCTTTCATAAATATTGTTTGAAAGGTGCCATCGCAGCCAAGAACAATATAAGCATTTTTAGCATCATAGAAACGTGCGCATAGCTTTTTAGATTTGAACCAATGGTTCCATTGAAGATAGAGCGTCCCATCTTTTCCAATGGTGTAAGTACCTTCGTCCTCTTGAGGAGCGCTAGTTGGTTTATAAGCCATTCTTGCCCAAATTTTTCCGTGATCATCCATATATATGGCAAAAGGGTTATTAATGGGGTTGCCATTGAGCTTTTCTTCACCAATAGTAGCAGCTGTTTTATTAACAAAAGCGGTTTGAAATTGTTTTTGCGAAATAGAATTAAGTGTTGCTGCAAAACTTAATGGACTTATAAATATGGTAAAAAGCGTGAGCGCCATTATTATTAGTGTGTTTTTTTTCATACTGCCCCCCAAGTTAATAATTACAACGCCCCCATGCTAATGGTAATTTCTTAACCTGTCAAATACCCATGAGTCTTAATTGTAAAAAATTAAATTTCTTTTCAACTAATTGATATTATGATCTACAATGTTGAAGTATGTTTGGAAGAGGGGCTGAATTATGTTTTTGAATAGTTACTCCAAAACGCCTGTCAAAAGTAGAGATGTTACATCTGACGAAAAAGTGGCGCAAAGCGAAACTGGGCTGAGTGGTAGCCTAGAAGAAAGAAGAATTAGTTCTGTAGCTAAGACGATAGGTTCTTTAGATTCTTCTTATCAGCTGTTTTTTGAAGAAATGTCTGCCGAGGATAGTGAAACGGTACAAAGTACGTTCGTCGCAGAAGGTAAACTTAGAAAAGAATTGCGAAAATTAAGAGACGGAATGCAGTATTGGTTTTCTGAGGGGCAGTTAAACAATGAAAAAGAAGAATTAGAAAAGCATTTTTCTATATTCCCAAACAGCGGGTTGTCTCTTACAGAACAAGTTGCGAAGTTGCGAGTGGAAAAATATTTAAATTTAAGCACAACGGCAGAAAAAGAAGCGTACATACAGCAATTAAACAGTGAGCTAACAAATACGACGATAGCTGTTTTCTTCTTTAAGCAAACAGCTGATGCTGCAATAAGAAAAATAATAGATTCTCATGCGTCTAGAGTGAGTCGTATTGTTGATTGGGGGAGTGAAAGTCCTTTCAGAAATTGGACTAATAGGATAGTAAAGTGTTATACCATAGAGTCAATACTAATCACTTTACGTCATTTTTTAGATGCAATGTTTGATGATGAAACTAAAACAATGCACTTTATAAGCACGCTTAATCGACGTTTGGCTGTTAGTGAGATAGTTAAAGGCGCAATCGCTTGCGAAACAATTTGGCAAATGAGACAGAAAGTAAAAAGTAAGCAGGAAATTGATGTTAATCCTCTTCAAGGCGACTTTGATATTTCTAAAGTGTTAAAGTACTTTTCTGAGAAAATTGATTCTTATGAAATGGTAGAAAATAATGATGATTATTATGTTGTTGAGGAAAGGGGGGGGTACTATAATTAATGCCATGGCACAAGTTATAGAATGTGTGAGCTTGAGAATGCTTGCCGAATTGATTTTATCGTCCCAGCAAAAAAAATTGAACTCTACGCCATTTATTTGTGGTATTACGGGGGCTTCTGGGGCTGGGAAAACAACATTAAGTTTAGATTTGCAAAAAATATTGCAACAAGAATGTCGTGAATGTCGTATTTCCGTTATACAAGCCGATAATTTTATTTACTCTAACACAACATTAGACTCCCATAATTTAATGCACCGAAAAGGATTTCCAGAAAGTTTTGATATTAAGACATTCGAACGATGTTTAAAAAATATTCTGGATAATCATTTTCCGATTGAAATGCCTTGTTACTCACAAGACATCAAAGATATTCTTCCTGAAAAAGTTGTTTCTATAGAAAAAAGTCACATTTATATTATTGAAGGAGTGAATCTTTTTTTTAAATACGAACATTTTAATGCATTAGATTATATTAATTTTTGTATTTATTTGGATACAAACAGGGAGTTGGTAAAAGCGAGAGCATTAAAGCGCTTTTTTGAGGCTTACACAAAATCAAAAAATGAGCCAACAACCTATTTTGAAAAGTTTTTGGGGTGGAGTGAAACGGATATTTATGCGTATGCAGAAAATCTTTGGACAACAATGGATAAAGAACTATTTAAAAAGCATATTGAGCCTTATCAATCCTTGGCAAATCTTGTGATAAAAAGTTATACTCTTCGCACCTAAGCTTTCGGCTTTGTTGCAAACTGCATCGACTTCGGTCATGTATTACTCATACACTCCCTCGTCTGCTTCGTTTGCGCCTCGCCGAAAACTTAATTGCTGTGAGTATACATACTCTTCGTACTTAAAAACGACTGTTTGCATAGGAGAATAAATCATGCGACTTCACATTTTAGGCATTTGTGGTACGTTTATGGCGGGCATTGCAATGCTTGCAAAGCAAGCGGGGCATACTGTGTCTGGTTCTGATCAAGCATTTTATCCTCCGATGAGTGATCAATTACAAGCCTTAGGTATTGAACTACATGAGGGTTATTCTGCAGATGCTTTGATGCCGGAACCGGATTTAGTTATTGTAGGAAATGCAGTTAAGCGTGGTAATCCAGCAGTGGAGTGGATGTTAAATCAAAAAATTCCTTATATTTCTGGACCTGCTTGGCTATATCAAGAAGTATTATCTAAACAAAAAACAATTTTAGCTGTGGCAGGGACGCATGGAAAAACCACAACTTCATCATTATTAGCCTGGATTCTCGAAAAAGCAGGTTTGCAGCCTGGATTCTTAATTGGTGGTGTTCCGCAAAATTTTGGAGTCTCAGCTAGGATAGGACAGGGGGAATGTTTTGTTGTTGAAGCGGATGAATATGACACTGCGTTTTTTGATAAGCGTTCAAAATTAGTTCACTATCATCCCGATGTGGTAATTCTGAATAATTTGGAATATGACCATGCGGATATTTTTCCAAATTTGGCAGCTATTCAGACACAATTTCACCATATGATTCGAACTATTCCTGGAAAAGGAGTCATTATTCGCCCAGCAGAATCAGCCAGCATTGATGAAGTATTGGCAATGGGATGTTGGAGTAATGTACAAACTTTTTCAATGTCTCAACCAGCAGATTGGCAAGTTGAATGCCAGAAACAAGATGGCTCTGTATTCGTAGTTAAGCAACAAGAGGCCGCTTTTCTTACTCATTGGAACTTATTAGGCGCGCATAATGTGTCAAATGCGCTAGCTGCAATTGCTGCGGCATATGCGACCCATGTTCCAGTTCAAACAGCTTGTGAAGCATTAGCTGATTTTAAAAATGTTAAGCGTCGATTAGAAGTTCGTGGAAAAGCAAAAGAAATTACTATTTATGATGATTTTGCGCATCATCCTACGGCGATTGAAGCGACCATCCAAGCATTGCGTGCTCATGTTCAACAAGATCGTATTATTGCTGTATTACATTTAGCTTCTAATAGTATGAAAATGGGAATTTATAATGAAACATTGAGCCCATCATTAAAAGAAGCTGATCTCATTTTTGTCCTCAAACCACAAAATGAAGAAGCATTAGCTTGGACAAAAAATGGGCATTTGGAGATTAACATGGCCGATTCTGTTGATGAATTGGTTACATTGTTGATACCTCATTTAAAGCCTCATGATCATGTGCTCGTCATGAGTAACGGAGATTTTAGCGGTATTCACGGTAAAATTTTAGCTCGCTTGGAAGAGTCGTAATGAAAAAAATATATCACGAAGCCAAATTTGTTCTTAGTGCGGCAAAACTGAATCAATTGCCTATTGACGACGGTTATGAAGTGGCTTTTGCAGGACGCTCCAATGCAGGAAAATCAAGTGCACTGAATGTCATTACTCAAAATCATGGCTTAGCAAAAACCAGTAAAACGCCTGGCCGGACACAACTCATTAATATTTTTTCATTAGATGATGAACGACGCCTAGTAGATTTGCCGGGATATGGTTACGCTAAAGTGAGTCAAGAAACACGTGACAGATGGCAGGAAACACTTGCGCAATATCTCGAAACACGCGAGTGCCTGTGTGGATTAATATTATTAATGGATATTCGTCATCCCTTAAAAGAACTGGATCAGTCGATGCTCAATTGGGCTTTTATGCGGGGATTGCGTGTACATATTTTATTAACAAAAGCAGATAAACTCAGTCGAAGCGCTGCATTACAAGTGTTAAATAAAATAACGCGAGATTTACAAGTAGGTGGATTGCAACAAATAATTTCAGTCCAATTGTTTTCTTCGTTGAAAAAAGCGGGAGTTGAAGAGGTGTATGCTGTGTTAGATCGTTGGATGGAGTTTTGTTAAATCTCCCCCTGCCCCCTTTGTCGAAGGGAGCCGGGGGATTTCTACATTAACCCAATGACGCCATATCAATCACAAAACGATATTTAACGTCTTGTTTTAAAATGCGTTCGTAAGCTTCGTTCACTTGTTGAATAGGGATAATTTCAACATCCGAAACGATGTTATGTTTTGAGCAAAAATCTAACATTTCTTGTGTTTCTTTAACTCCGCCAATTAAGGAAGTCGTTAAGTGGCGTCTGGGTCCCATCAGTGCATCAACTTTTAAAGTCAGGGGTTTCTCTGGTGCTCCAATTAATACCATGACTCCGTCCATCTTCAGTAATCTCAGGTAAGTATTAATATCATGCTGACCAGAAATCGTATCTAAAATCACATCAAGTTGACTAGCATAATGCTCCATTGCTTTCGAATCAGTCGAGATAACTACATGATGAGCGCCCAGTCGTAAAGCATCTTCGCGTTTTTTTTCTGAAGTAGTAAATAAAATAACTTCCGCACCAAAGGCATGAGCGATTTTTATCGCCATATGCCCTAAACCACCTAGTCCCAAAATCCCCACTTTTTGGCCTTTTTGTACTTTCCAATGTTTTAATGGGGAATAGGTAGTAATGCCTGCGCACAGCAAAGGAGCTACATGAGATAAAGTTAAATTTTTTGGAACCTGTAAGACAAAGTCTTCGTTGACGACAATGTGATCGGAATATCCTCCGCGAGTAACGCTGCCTGGCTCGTGTTTATCGGGAGAATTGTAAGTGAATGTGGCGCCATTCTCACAAAATTGTTCTTGTCCTTTTTCACAGCAAGAACAATCTCTGCAAGAATCTACCATGCATCCTACACCAGCTAAATCGCCTACTTTAAAGTTTTTTACGTTTTTTCCAACGCGTTCTACTTTTCCGACGATTTCATGTCCTGGAACCATTGGGTAGTTTGCTGGTGCCCATTCCCATTCATTACGGGCTTGATGAATATCAGAATGACAAATCCCACAATAGAGAATTTTAATTAAAACATCGTGTTCACCAGGTTCACGTCGTTCAAAATCAAAAGGAGCCAATCCACTCGTGTTACTACGTGCAGCATAGCCTTTTGTTTTTATTTTGGTCATAATATTGCCTCCTGAAAAAAGTATTAAAATATCAATTGATTCATCTTAGTGCATTATGATTAAAATTAAAAGGCGAGTATTACCAGAAGAAGCCATTCGCGCTTTAGAGCAAACTTCATTACATCCAGTCTTAAAACGTCTGTATGCGGCGCGCGGAGTCTCCAATCCCTCAGAGATCACTTATGACCTAGCGCAATTAGCTCCCTATCATGGTTTGTTGCATATTGAAAAAGCTGCCGCTTTTTTAGGTCAGGCTTTGCAAGCGCAAAAACGCTTTTTAATTGTGGGTGATTTTGATGCTGATGGAGCAACTGCCACAGCTGTAGCAGTTCGAGCATTGCATCTATTAGGCGCTCAACAGGTTAATTTTTTGGTTCCTAATCGCTTTGAATACGGTTATGGTTTAACTCCAGCGATTGTTGATGTGGCGGCTCAAAAAAAACCGGATGTATTAATTACGGTAGATAACGGTATTGCAAGCAATGAAGGAGTAGAAAGAGCCCGTGAATATGGAATAGATGTTGTTGTGACAGATCATCACTTGCCCGGTAAAGAATTACCTAATGCTGCTGTGATTGTTAATCCTAATCAACCTCATGATACGTTTCCCAGTAAATCAATGGCAGGGGTAGGTGTTATTTTTTATGTGATGCTTGCTTTGCGATCTTATTTGAAAGAGCATCAATGGTTTGAAAAGCAAGGCATTAATGCTCCCAATATGGCAAGTTTATTAGATTTAGTGGCATTAGGAACCGTCGCTGATGTTGTACCTTTAGATTACAATAATCGTATTCTAGTTCATCAAGGGTTGAAGCGTATTCAAGCAAGTAAATGTTGCACAGGAATTTTGGCTTTATTGGAAATAGCAAAACGAGATTTGAGTCAATTAACCGCGGCAGATGTGGCTTTTGCTATTGCACCACGATTAAATGCGGCGGGGCGCTTAGATGACATGTCTTTAGGTATTCAATGTTTATTAACTGATAATTGCGAGACAGCGCGCATGCAAGCGCAGCAATTAGATGAACTAAACCTTGAAAGACGAGATATTGAACAAGAAATGCATCAACAAGCATTGAAGTCGATGGAATCTCTGGCATTAGATCCACGTTACTTACCGAGTGGAGTTTGTTTATATGAACCTTCTTGGCATCAAGGTGTTATTGGCATTTTAGCCGGACGCATCAAAGAAAAGTTTCATCGACCGGTGATTGCATTTGCTGATTCGATGCAAGAAAATGAATTAAAAGGTTCTGCGCGTTCTATTCCAGGTGTTCACATTCGTGATAGTTTAGACGCCATCGCTAAAAAACACCCAGAGCTACTTCAAAAATTTGGTGGACATGCAATGGCCGCGGGACTTTCTATTATAAAATCCAATTTTTCTGCTTTTCAAAAGGCATTTCGCGAACAAATTACAGAAGAATTAAAAGATGAACCTCTTCAAGCTGAACTGTGGACAGATGGGGCATTGTCTCCAGAGGATTTTAACTTAGATTTGGCTTCTTTATTGCGTCAGTCTGGGCCTTGGGGACAACACTTTCCGGAACCTTTATTTGACGGCGTGTTTACCCTTCATCAACATTATTTATTAAAAGGCAAACATTTAAAGATGTGTTTAGGATATGAAAATCATCCGTTAGCCATTGATGCTATTGCTTTTAATGTGGATGATAAACAATGGCCAAATCATCGATGCAAAAAAGTCTATGCGGTGTATAAATTAGACGTGAATATTTATAAGGGAAAATGCACCGTACAATTATTAGTTGAGCATATTCAAGCTGCTTAATTTGTGGTTCTCCAACATTCATTTACTGTCCCTGTCGGTCTTCCTTGAGGACCTTCAGCGATATTTTTTTCACCTACACTACTGAGTGTCAGTGATTGACAATCGGTATCATTAGTTTGAGCTTTTTGTGGAGTTGCTTGAATTAAATAACTCGAATCATCCTGATTGACGATGCTTAGAATATACCATTGAGCTGAACTGGATGTATTTGGAAGAATATCTGTTTCTGAGTTGTTCATGGCGAGTGTTGCCGAAGCATAAGTATTATGGGTGCCATAATAATTTTCCATGCGATTGGCTAAGTCGAGTAAGGCCGTTTGACCATCAATACGGCGAGATTCGTCAAGGTATTTTTGATAACTAGGGTAACCTAAACTGACTAAAACTGCGATAATGCTGATAGTGATAAGAAGCTCAATTAGCGTAAAGCCTTTTTGTGTTGGAAATATCATTCTAGAATTATACTTCTTCATAGACCTTTACGGAAGGGGGTAACGTTTGATAAAATGCGCGATACTTTTATTTTTGAGAAGTTTATTTTAATTTTTTGGGAGAAATACAATGGCAGTACAAAAAAGCCGAAAATCGCGTTCAAGACGCGGGATGCGTCGTGCGCATGATCATTTAACAAAGCCTACTTTATCGATTGATGAAACAACTGGGGAAGCTCATTTGCGTCATCATATGACTCCAGATGGATATTATCGCGGACGTCAAGTTATTGCTAAAAATGAAGTAGTTCCAGAAGAAGAGTAAAGTAAACATTGGAAAAAATAACCATCGCTCTGGATGCTATGGGGGGGGATAATGGTGAAAAAACTGTTATTCCTGCAGCGTTTGCTGCACTTAAAGCAAATTCAGATTTAAATCTCGTCTTAGTTGGAAATGAAGCCGCTATTCAGCAACAAACAGCGATATGTTTCCAACATGCGGAACACCCCTATAAAGAGCGTGTTCGCATTCTAGATACAGATGAGTTTGTTAGTATGGATGAGCTTCCTTCGCACGCATTGAGAAACAAAAAACGCTCTTCGATGCGTTTGGCTATTGATTTGGTTAAAAACGGAGAAGCTCAGGCATGTGTTAGTGCTGGTAATACCGGTGCTCTCATGGTTACCGCTAAGTTTGTCTTAAAGACACTGCCTGGCATTGATCGACCTGCTATCATATCTGAACTACCTGGTATCAACGGAATCACAAGAGTACTTGATTTGGGCGCGAATGTGGATTCTTGTGCTGAGCATTTATTTCAATTTGCCGTAATGGGCTCAGTGTTGGTTAATGCGGTAGATAATATTGAACAACCAAGAGTAGGGTTATTAAATATTGGTGTAGAAGAAATTAAGGGTAATGACCAAGTGAAGCGAACCGCTCATTTGTTGGCTAATGCCTCTGAATTAAATTACATTGGTTATGTGGAAGGCGACGATATTTTTAAAGGAATTGTAGATGTTGTTGTGTGTGATGGTTTTGTCGGTAATGTTGCTTTAAAAAGCGGTGAAGGAACTGCTAAATTATTAACCAATTTTATCAAGGAAGCATATAGTAAAAATTGGTTAACGCGTATTGCAGGACTTATAAATTTGCCTATTCTTAAAAACATTCAAAAAAGGATAGATCCTGCACGTTATAATGGTGCGAGCCTTTTAGGGCTCAACGGTATTGTAGTAAAAAGCCATGGTTCAGCAAATGTATTAGGCTTTAAACAAGCTATCGAAAAAGCCTTAAATGAAGCAAAAACAGAAGTACCAAATCGGATTCGAGAAAAAGTATCTTTGTTATTGGGTGATTATACTTAGGGGAAGGAAACATTCTATGACTTATGCCAAAATTTTGGGAACAGGTTCTTATTTACCAGAAAAACGTTTAGCAAATACAGATCTTGATCCTGCTTTAAATACCAGCGATGCTTGGATTTTTGAGCGAACAGGTATTAGAGCTCGACGCATTGCAAGTGAGCAGGAAACCGTTTCTACCATGGCAAAGGAAGCTTCTCTGCGAGCGTTATCAGCAGCAGGTATTGCAGCTTCAGCGGTAGATATGATTATAGTTGCAACCTGCTCACAAGAAAACTTCTTCCCCAGTAGTGCTTGTTTGCTGCAGTCGCTTTTGGGTATTGAAGCAGCTATTCCTGCTTTTGATGTTTCTGCTGCTTGCGCAGGTTTTATTTATGCTTTAGTGACCGCAGAGCAATTTATAAAAAATGGCATGGTAAAAACTGCATTGATCGTGGGTTCAGAGACGATGTCGCGCACAGTCGACTGGAACGATCGTTCTACCTGTGTTTTATTTGGTGATGGTGCGGGTGCCGTTATTTTACAAGCGAGTGACGAACCTGGGGTTTTATGCTCAAAGTTACATGCGCAAGGTTATTATAAAGATTTATTAATTTTACCTAATGAGATGACATCGCCTTCTTTAAAATCAAAATATATGCAAATGCGAGGTAATGAAGTTTTTAAGATTGCTGTTCGCTCTTTAGAAGAAGTAGTGGAAGAAATTTTAGAAGAGCATAAAATTGCAAAAGAAGATATTCAGTGGCTTGTACCTCATCAAGCAAATTTACGTATTATTGCAGCCATGGCAAAAAAATTAAATATGGATTTAGAGCGGGTCATTTTAACGATTGGTGAGCATGGAAATACATCCAGTGCTTCTATTCCGTTGGCATTAGATGCCGGTGTGCGAGACGGTCGAATTCAGCGAGGAGAACATCTGCTTCTTGAAAGTTTTGGTGGTGGATTGGCTTGGGGTGCAACGTTAATTAAATATTAGAGGGCGAATATTATTCGCCCCTACATAATGATGGGGATTTGTATGGACTTTACAACGATAGCTTGCGTATTTCCGGGACAAGGTTCGCAAAAACAAGGTATGTTAGCCGAGTTTTCAGAGAATGCCGTTGTGCGAGAAACCTTTTCTGAAGCATCAGATGCATTAGGTTATGACTTATGGGATCTGATTCAAAATAATTCCAACGGAAAATTAGATCAAACAGAATTTACCCAACCAGCTATGATGGTTGCTGATGTGGCTATTTATCGTGTGTTTCGTCAAAAACTTCAAGAATTAAATTTAATGAGCCCTGAAGAAAATTTTGCTTTCATGGCTGGTCATAGCTTGGGTGAATATGCTGCTTTAGTTTGCGCAGAGTCTATTAGCTTAAGAGACGCAACAATTTTAGTGGGTCACCGCGGACGTTTGATGCAAGAAACTATTCCTGAAGGAGTAGGAGCCATGGCCGCTATTATTGGGTTAAGTGATGAGCAGGTAATCGAACTTTGCAAAAAAGCTGCACAAGATCAGATATTAGAGGCAGCTAATTTCAATTCAGTGGGGCAAGTTGTCATTGCAGGTAACACAGAAGCTGTCAATAGAGGTATTGCAATGGCATTAAATGAAGGAGCCAAACTTGCAAAAGTGATTCCTGTGAGTGTTCCTTGTCATTGTTACTTACTTTATCCCGTTGCTGAGGCTTCTTCTGCTTACTTGGCAGAAATGGCAATTGTCTCAGCTAAAGTCCCCGTTATTCATAATGTTCAGGCCGATACACTTTCTTCTCCTGAGGAAATTCGTACTATTTTAAAACAACAGTTGTATCTGCCAGTACAGTGGGTGGCTACAATCCGTAAAATGATTGAATCAGGAGTGAAACATATTATTGAGTGTGGTCCTGGAAGTGTTTTAACAGGGTTAAATAAACGTATTGATCGAAGTATTCAGTGTCATAGTATTTTTGACCCAGAATCTTTAGAAAAGGTTTTAGAAAAAGTATTAAATAATTTAGGAGCAGCATAAATGTCAGTTGAACAATCCAAAGAAAAAATTGCTTTGGTTACAGGTGCAAGTCGCGGTATTGGAAAAGCTATTGCATTAAAGTTGGCAGAAGCGGGTTATTTGGTTATAGGAACGGCAACTTCTCAAAATGGTGCTCAACAAATTCAACAATATTTTGAATCAAGCAATTTAAAGGGCGATGGTATGGTGTTAGATATCGCTGATAAAGATGCGATTGAGCCTTTTCTTGCAAAAATTGAAGAATTACATCAAGCTTTTCCTGCTATTTTAGTGAATAATGCTGGAATTACTCGAGATAATCTTTTATTACGTATGGAAGATGAAGAGTGGGAAAGTGTTTTAGAAACGAATCTGTCAGGATTATTTCGCCTAACCAAAGCTTGTTTAAAGCCTATGTTTCGTGCACGCTGGGGACGTATTGTGAATATCAGTTCTGTCGTCGCAGCTATGGGGAATGCGGGGCAAACAAATTATGCAACAACGAAAGCCGGTATTCTGGGTTTTACTCGTTCGCTTGCTTGTGAAATAGCCAGTAGAAATATTACCGTTAATGCAGTTTCTCCTGGATTTATTGATACAGATATGACGCGTAAGCTTCCTGAGATTATCTGTGAAGAAATGCTAAAACGTGTTCCTATGAGACGGTTAGGTCAACCGGAGGATATTGCTAATACGGTTGCTTTCCTTGTTTCTGAGGGCGCACGTTATATTACAGGCGAAAATATTCATGTTAACGGTGGGTTGTACATGGAATAGTATACTCTTCGCTAATGAGTTTTCGGTTTTGTTGCGAGCTGCTTCGCTCGCACCTCACCGAAAAATCATTAGCTGTGAGTATAATTAGAGGAGAAATGTGATGAAAAAAATTATTAACTGCTTCTTACAACACCCTAAAGATGTTGGTGAAACATATGTAGAACATTTTTTTGTTGCCTCAAAAGGAGCGTTATTTTTATTGAAAGTAAGCATTGTTTTGTTTCTTCATGCATTTTTTCCTTTTTTATTTAAAACTTATGCTTCTGAGAATGTTAATGCTTTTGCTGAAAAATTCATGAAAAGAAAATTATTTGCGGAGCAGCAGCCAGAAGCATCTGAACCTGGATTAAACGAATTAAATGAGTTGCCGTGAGGCAGTGCAAGCGCAGGTTAAAATATTTCACAAAACCACTGAACTGTAGGGGCGAATAATATTCGCCTATTTTTTCGGTATACCTAATCCAAAATGAGTATAAGTACCATTGGTTGCCATACGCCCACGAGGGCTTCGGACTAAATATCCCTCTTGAATAAGATAAGGTTCCAATACATCTTCAATGGTTCCCCTCTCTTCACCAATCGCAGCAGCTAGGCTATCAATACCGACAGGACCGCCATCAAATTTTTCAATAATGGACAGTAGAAATTTTCTATCCATACTGTCTAATCCTTTGGCATCAATATCTAATAGATCCAGTGCTTGTTGTGCTATGGATAAACAAATCGTTCCATTACCTTTAATTTCCGAAAAGTCGCGCACGCGTCGGAGCAATCTATTTGCAATGCGTGGAGTTCCTCGAGAGCGGCGTGCAATTTCGTAAGCACCTTCCGCAGCAATTCTCACACCTAAAATCTGTGCAGATCGTTGAATAATTTTGCTTAAATCATCTGTGTTGTAAAACTCGAGACGTTGCACAATGCCAAAACGATCACGTAATGGAGAGGTTAATAAGCCTGCACGAGTGGTGGCCCCAACTAGAGTAAAGGGAGGTAAGTCTAATTTAATTGAACGAGCGGCTGGGCCCTCGCCAATCATAATATCAAGCTTATAATCTTCCATTGCAGGGTATAAAATCTCTTCGATAGCAGGACTTAATCGATGAATTTCATCAATAAACAAAACATCATGGGGCGATAAATTGGTGAGTATTGCGGCAAGATCGCCTGCTTTTTCAAGAACGGGTCCAGATGTTTGGCGAATTTGAGCATTTAATTCATAGGCGATGATATTGGCTAGCGTGGTTTTGCCTAATCCTGGAGGTCCAAAAATTAACACATGATCCAATGCTTCTGAACGCTTTCGAGCGGCTTGAATAAAAATTTCCATTTGTCCGCAAACATTAGGTTGTCCAACATAGTCCTCTAGTCTTGTTGGGCGAATGGCGCGATCTAAAGATTCTTCTTCAAAACGTGGTTCAGGGGTGGCTAATCGATCAATTTCTAACATATAATCCGATTATATTGAATGTTATCGTATAGAACAAATTTATTTCACAAATTTTTAATAAAAAACGCCTATAATAGAATCATATAAAGAATTTTCTAGAGGTTTTAGCCATGTTACCGAAAGCACCTATTAATCCAGAACACTATGGTAAGGGATTTTTGCCAGTACCCCAAGTTCCTCCAAATCCCTCTATTTTTTATAGAGCGTTGCGGGTAGAAAGTAAACAGAAACTCTTTGAAGAGTTGGCGAGCTTTAAGCCATATGAATTTAGAGTTTCTTATCAACGAATGCCATCAGAGAAAGATAATACGATATATATTTTTTATTCTACAAGAAATAAGAAAGTGACCGCACAGTTGGCTTTCGCTCTAAAAGATCGGAAAGAAAAGAGCCTTAATATTGGGAGAGAGGGAGATTCTGCTTTAAGAGAACAATGTTCTGCAGCGCGTAATGTGCGTAAATTGTTGCAGGAAGAAGAGGGTTTTGAAGAGAATGGAATTTGGGTAAAAAATTCTTCTGAGCGTAATGCAAAAAAAAGAAAATCTTATGGTCTTACTAGAGCCTTATTTAAGGAAATTAATAGCCAGTTGGGAGGAAGTTGTCGTCGTAGACAAGAGGTGTGGGAGCTGTTATCACATATTTCAGTTAACCCAGATAATTTTTCTAGCTATATGTCAACAGAACTATCTAAACAACCTGCTCCTCTCCCAGCATTAGAAATTATCAGAGCCTATGCTTTGATGAACAATATTGAATTAAGTATTTGGCACGCAGTACCAGAAAGAAAATGTATTCAACGTCAAAGAGACAAAAGTCTTTTCTTGCCGAACCCTGTGGCCACAATTTATTTATTAGACTCGGGTGGTTTATTTCCCTTTAAAGAGTTAACTTTTAATGGTTTTAGTGCTGAGGAATTAAAAAGCTTAGATGAAATTCCAGAGGCAATACCACATAAGGTTTTACCGCAACAGACAACGCAGCCAGTGAAAAAAAAGGCAGCGGAAGAACGCGTAGAGCCACCTATTACAACTAAAGCTTCTGCATTTATGCCGCCTATTATGGAAGAGGATGAAGACGAAGATTCAGTTATAGCTGATGATTTACCACAACCAACGAAGCAAGAAACACACTCAAACACTAGAATGCCAAGTTTTCATCTTGCTGATTCTTATAGTGGTTTACAATCAACAATGCCAACATCAATTGTGGATGATGAGCATAATGATAGCGATGAAGATGATATTCTTGAAGGGGAAGGGGAAGGGGAAGAAGAAGATCCTACTTCAATAACAGCTGAAAGAAGAAAGGCAATGGAGCAAGATACACGCGATGCTGGTGTATTGCTTCCGCTCATCCGTAGGCAAAAATACTATGAGCTTTTAGGAATTACTAAAGATGCAACAGATTCAGAAATAAAAAAAGCTTATCGTAAAATGGCCATGAAATGGCATCCTGATAAAAACTCAAGTGAACATGCTGAAGCTGTGTTTAAAGGTATTGGTGAAGCTTATGAAATACTTTCTGATCCTGAACAAAGAAGAGCTTATGATAATGGTGATAGTGCTGATGATGTCAGTGTAGCGTCGCAACAATCAGCCGCTCATACAGCTGCTTTTAGTCGTACGCGGGCTTCTTTTTCGAGACGTGCATCTCGATCATTCGCCGATCAAACAGCCGAAGCACATGATTTAGCCTCTCGAGTTGTTTTTATTATCAACAAATTTGGGGGCAATGATGTTGAATTTGAGAATTTTTTAGCAGCATTGATACAGCTCAAATTAGGCGCATATAAACCTGTTCATTTATCTCATTTTCGACAAGTTATTATCCAATATCTTGTTATGAGTCCTCATCCCAATGCGGCGACATTATTGTTCGAGATTATGTTGGCTCACCAAGATCAATTTAATAAAGAGTTTGCGAGACGAGTTGCTGATTTAGTTGAGGCAAAGTTTCCTAATGAAGTTGCGCAAAGATATGCTAGTGCGGTTCATGCACAATCTAATAGCAGTCCGCCACGACAATTTAGGCAAAATTTTCCAGGAAGAAAAGCGGGTGCTGCACCTGCTCCAGATGCAGGAGAGGACAGATCAGAACTTTCAAACAGCAGAGTGGCTCAAATGTTTGAGCTTAGAAATAAACAAGTAACCGCAGAAGATATTCCTGATTTGGCTCAGCGTGTGATTGATGTTATTGATAAAAGTAACAATTTCTTTCCCAATTTCTTGAAATACTTGGTTCGTTTTGATTCTATCGACCAAAAAGATGAAAAGTATGGTAAAAGATATTTCTTTTTTGGAATTCAAAACTATCTTGAACAAACACGTCATCATGTGCTTCACAGAGAAACGAAAAAAATAGAAGACAGAAGCGATTCAACACAAAAAGAGCTTAGAAAAGATTTTGTGGTTCGTGTTTGGAATTTGGCTCTTCAGAAGTTTGATGAAGAAATCCGAAAAGCAAAAGCGCAAGATGCTGAAATTGCTAAAAGAATAAGTCAAGAGGATAGTAGGACTCGTGCCAGTTTATTGTCTGGAAATACCTCCAGATCAAGAGTTGCCAAAAAAGGAGACGATGATACTGATTCTGTGGTTTCTGATATTACCATGGATTCTTCCTGGAGTCGTGATACTCGAAAACCTCCTTTAAATACGGGCGCATTTAAAAAGAAAAAGGGGGATGGTGTGTCTTCTATGGCTTCGACCACTTCTGGAAAAAGTAAACTAAAACCGCCTTTAGATACGGGGGTAAAGAGAAAGACAAATAAAAAAGCGACGGAACCCGTTTTAGCTTCCGCTGACCCTCTGATTGTTCCTATTACCAAGATGGAAGAAAGAGAAGAAGAACAGTCAGTGACATCTGCTGCATCTATTTTGCAGCCTACTAAAGGTTTTTATGCTGAAAGAAGAGAGTTATCTCGCCTCTTGCAAGAATTATCGGAGCCTCTGTGGCAGATTCAATCGGCATTAACCAATTATAATATAGATGTTATAACTGCTTATGGCGGTGTGGCTCATCTGAAAAAAACGGATTTATGGAATGTAGAAAGAGATCGCTTTGTTATTTTCGTGGAGTTTGTCAAATCTGAAAAAGCTCAGTTACATCAGAGTTTTATAGACATGGCAAAAGAAATTCAAGCGATTGAGAGGAATTTTAGTGAATCTGATCACCTGAATGAACGTAATTACCTTTTGTATCGACAACAAATAGCACACCTCGGTGTCAGGTTCTCCCAAGAAAAACAACGATACGAACAATTTGAAGAAAAGAATAAAATTCTTCCTTTGATTTATGATTGGCTAATGTTTCTTGGAAGTGGTTTTGATAGATTGAAAACGATTGCTACTGGACGAGATAGCATAGAGAGCAGACTGTTGGAATTAATGGCAATAGCTGAACGAGCAAAATTGCAAGAGCAAACAGAATTATTTAGTCAAACGCAACAAACATTAAGAGCGTTTTCTGAAAAAACTACCAGAGTATGGCAACAATTAGAGGCTTTCTTAGTGGCTTTGCCAAAGATAAGACCAGATACATTCACAGAAAAAACCCAACAAACACTAGAAAATAATATTATTAAACGTGAAGGCGGATTGATTAGTGTCAAGCAAAGTCTAAGTTTATTCGAAGAAAGTATACGTCAAGAATTAAAAAGAATAGAAGAAGAGAACATGCGTAATGCGAGTTTACCTGCGTCTATTTTGCCCGCAGCGATTCTCTCCCCTGTGGTATCTCGCGTAAGTTCACCTACATGGGAGGCGGAAAAAGAGGTTCGGGAGGAAGATGAAAGCGTTTCAATGAGTGGTATGCCTAATGTTTCCGCTCAATCCAATGTGAATGCAAATGGTAGCAGTGCATCAGTATCGTTAGCATCTGAAACAACTATTGAACAACATACGCTTTTATCTAAAGTTTTGTTTGAGTTGCAAACGCAACATGGGAATAAACAAGAAAAATTGCAAACAGATGAGGATGATGCAGACGCTTCTTCTGCTGAGTTACCAATAGTTATTTCGATGAGTGATAGTCTTGAGCCTTCTGAAGTGATAGCGGCATCAACTTTGTTGCCAGCCATCGAAAATGAGAATGAAAGTGTCAGTGATGATGAAGAAGATGAGGAACAGCAAGATGACGAAGAGGAAGAAGCACTCAGTGCCGCGGTTGCACCTAGTTTAGTACCAACTCAAAAAGCAGCTACTTTTGCAGAGAGCGATGACGTCGTTGAAGACCCTGAAGAAAACGAAAGTGAAACAGAGAGCGTAGCCGAGGAGCAAGGCAATTTTTATCTTGCTTTATTGGAGCATATTGCGACAATTGATCGACATTATGATCCAAGTTCTATTTCTCAAACAACAGAAAGAAGCGTGATTAATTCTCAAGATTGGGCTAGTTCATTGGATGATTCAACATACAAAATCAGCGAAGCAGAAAAAACAGCATTTAGGGAATTATTGGCAAAATTACGTATCATTGATGCGGAAATATGTGAAGGAGAAAGTTTTGTAAGCAAGCAAGAAGAAATTATTCTAGTTTTAGCCGACTTTTTACATGGTTCTGATGCTGTAATGGATAAACACGATTGTATAAATCGCATAAGAAGTCTTTCAGGTGAGGAGTTCAATGAGATTTTGAGTACAATTGACCGTACTAATTCATCCATAAATTTTGCTTTCTTTGGTTTAAGGGAAACGTTTTCTGACGCATTGATACGTTCAGATAGTTGCGAAAATTTTTTCAAGCTTCGAACTGATTTAGATTCTTATCAGATGAATGATTCAATGATTACTGAGGTGACATCAGCCACGTTACAGTTTGCCGAGAGCTGCTTGTTTTATTCTGATCCTGACAAATTCACAAAAATTCAAGAAGAAATAAAAGCGTGTGCAACAGCAGCACAACAATCTTATTCGACCAGTGGACGGCCACCTGTTTTTTATAAAAAAATCGCTCAAAATGAAGTGAATATTGCATGTGAAGACTTTATTCGAAAATATTTATCGCCTAATGCATCAGCAGATATGAGTGATGTTTTTGCAGTGCGTGATCATGTTATTTTAAGAGTAATTACTAATAAAATTGAGAAAGGAGCAGATGCTGACAAGTTATTTGCTATTATTACGAGTTACTTAAGTCGTCAACACATTGACGAAGATATAAAAAAACAATTGTTATCTTATGTAGGATTTCAAGAGCATGAGATAAACGCAATTGATCTTACCCTGTTTGAAGATGATCCTTTGGTTGAGCTGATGCATTTAGCGATAACCAAAAATAGTGGGGAGCCTCTCAAAGAGCGTATTATCGAGTCATTACAAGATATTCAATTCACAGCAGAAGATATTAGTTTAATTCAAAAAGCCAATGTTAAAGCTTTAACGAGTTCTGAGGGATTTGAAAAGTTAAGTCAGGGAAAAACGCACGAAGCGCTAAATGATTCTAACCGAGAGATAATAGAATTATATCTAGAAATTTATCAACGTGAAAAAGGAAAGAAATTGCTTTCAGAAGACGAAAAGCAATATTTCTTCTTAGCACCCGCTCATGTTGAAGATGCGGCTTATCAAAATCTTGATGAGACAGCACAGGCGATTTATCAGAGAGTACGGGAGTGCTCAGAACAAATGAGAAAAGCATTTGCGCAACAGCATAAAGATGCGATGAAATTTATGGAAAGTTTTCGTGTGCTTCAAGCCGCTTGGCTAAGAGAGGAAGATGATATTCATCTTGTAAAAGATGAATTAGCTGAAAGTAAAGGATTAATCTCAGCTAAACTCCTTGAAGTGAATGAAAAATTAGCCACATTGAAGCCTAGTCCAGAATATAATGCTTTATTACAGTCGCAGGAATCTTTAAAACGTCAATTAGCTACGTTGAACGGGCATGAAGCATTGTTTAGTCATCGAGCAGTTATGCAGGATAGACAATTATTTCTTAATACTTTGGCTTTACCTGAAAGCGAGCAACAAAAAAACCGAGATACGCTGCTTGGCGTTTTAAATGAAACAATCGCTCAATGGATTGAGAAAAAACAACAATTGAGACTAGTGTTGAGAAATACTGGAGAAATGCTAGATAGAGCACAGGTAGGGCTGGTTCAATCTGAAGCAGCGCCTCGTAAACAAGAGCAGACAGAAGCACTTTCAATAGCTTTGGAACAAGAAAGACAAGCCGCAGCAAGTTTGCAATGGCAAAATAGGATATTGTCACAACAAGTCACGATGTTAGTGCGGACAAATAACGAGTTGCAAAATAGAACGCAAAACATCTCTGCAGAGCTTTTACCAGGGGCTCGCGGAGTTTCGTTTGATGAAGCGATGGAAAGAGAAAATTTTCTCTCAAATCGCCATACTTTTTCTTTTGACAATGGACGATATAGCAGCTTTGATATGGTATTGGCGGATCCCCATACAGATCCAATGCAATGTTTAAGAAATTTAGAAAATCTAAAAATATCTGGAAAAGGCTTAGATGGCATTTTCTTAAATAATTTGCAAAAGCATATTTGGAATTTAATGAAATCTGATGACTCTGCTGCTTCTCGTTTTCTGAGAGAAAATCTGGAATTTATGAAACACTTTGGATATCGCGGTAAAAACAAAGGAAATGAAGAAAAAATTATAGAAATGGTGCAAGGTTTATCTCGATTACTCAATACATCGTGTACTCCAAGTGTCGTTGATTTAGCGCGTAGTCTAGAGAAAGAAATTTCTTTAATTCTCGGATATCTTCACTATAAAGAAAAGGTGTTTGCATCGGTTGAAAAAGTTTTTGAGCATGCAACAGAAGTATTGAGTGATGAGTATCATTTAGTACTGGATCCTTCGATGCGAGGTGATATTTCATATTACAGAAAAATGTTAGAAAAAAAGGAAAGTCTATACGAAGATGTTAGAGACATTTGGGCGAATAAATATGGATTTTTACTCAAAAACATTGCAGGAAAAGACGATGATGATGAAATTTTGAGAAGCCATTATCAAAAAATTACAAGAGCTAATGAATTGTCTGATAAACCAAACAAGGCCGCTCATTTAGTTCAAAAGTTGATGTTACAGATTCAATTAGCAGTATATCATGGTCAAACAATAGAATCTTCAAAAGAAATTACTTCAATGAGGGCTAAAACGTTTAGTACAACGCAATGGGAAGAAAAAGCAAAAACTTGGAGTAGCGAACAATGGGCAAAGTTAGGTTCCCATTGGTATATTCAAGAAGGAAAAGATTCTTTAGTTCATGTATCCACCTTACCAAAAGCCAATGAAGTAGAGGTTAAAGTACGATATGCTGAACAAGATAATGAAGTCGTCTTGGCTTCGGCATATACAGAACGTGAAGAAGGCGTTTGTTTGGAAGGAGTGCTTGCGGGAGATTCCAGTAGTGATAATATCAGAAAAATTCATGCGGAAACGATATTAGATGCGACGAAACAAGGAATAGAGAAATTTATTTCTTATTATGGTCACTGGCCATCTGAAAAAAATAAAATTGAAATTATTCCTACAGATGATAAGTGTCTCGTTTACATGATGGGAGCTTTATTGTCTTTAGGGGTTGATTATAACGCTATTCATGTCGATATTGACCCTACAAAAATTTATCGCTGTAGTGTTCCGCGTCCCGAGTATTTTCCAGAAAAAATCTATTCAAAAATTACAAAAGGTCTAGGGGCTTCGGACGACTTGTATTCTGTTAGAAAAGTTGATCTAAAAAGCTCGGGTTCTGTTATGGTAAGAGAGTTTTTGGGTGATTTACTCCAAATTTCATCTGATGATGTTGCTCGGACTTATAAATCACCACAGAAAATTTCAAAAATTAAAGATATTATTGCCATTATCCATGATAAAGAAATAGCTGAGAAGGATAGTATCACGGTAAGAAAGCAAAATAGAACAAATTATTGGAGTGAGGAAATTGAGCGAAGTGAGTCAGCGATACGTATTAGTGTTGCTTCGCAGTAGAAGAATGGTATACTTCCTGCATTTTATGGTAACTGTAGGGGCGGATAATATCCGATCTCGGCTTTTTTAATTTTAGAAGTGAGGGGTGTACTACAATGGCAGGGCACAGTAAATGGGCCAATATTCGTTTTCGTAAAGCGGCGCAAGATGCAAAACGTGGTAAAATTTTTACAAAATTTATTCGTGAGATTACAATTGCTGCTCGTATGGGCGGACCGGATCTTGAAAGCAATCCCAGGCTTCGGGATGCGGTGACCAAAGCCCTAAAGTCCAATATGAAACGAGATACTGTCGATAATGCCATTAAACGTGGTGCAGGCGGACTCGATGGTGATAACATGATGGAGCTTCGCTATGAAGGATATGGCCCAGGTGGCGTAGCAGTTTTAGTAGATTGTTTAACTGATAATAAAAATCGGACAGTTTCTGAAGTTCGTCATGCATTCACTAAATGTGGCGGTAACTTAGGGACTGACGGTTCAGTTGCTTATTTGTTTACTAAAAAAGGTCAAATTTTATTTGATAAAGAAGAAAAAGCATTGGATGATGAAATGCTTTTTGAAACGGCCTTGGAAGCGAATGCTGAAGATGTGATTACCGATGAGCAAGGTATTGAAGTTATCACCGCTCCAGAAGATTTTGAAAATGTACGAACCGCATTAGAAAATAAAGGATTTAAACCTGAGCAAACGGAATGGTTGATGCTACCCTCTATACGCGTCCCTCTTGGAAAAGATCAAGCAGAACAACTGCTGCGTTTGGTTGACATGTTAGAAGATCTGGATGATGTGCAAACGGTGCATACCAATGCAGATATCCCTCAAGATGTTTTAGAGGCATTGGCTTGATTGTATTGGGAATTGATCCTGGTTCACGCGTGACAGGATTTGGTATTGTTGAAAAAAAGCTTAATAATCAGATTCGTTATATTAGCAGTGGATGTATTAGAGTAACAAGCTTGTCTTTAGGGAATAAGCTATACTCCATTTTTGACGGCATTGCGCAATTAATGCAAGAATTTCAGCCTAGTGAAGTGGGTATTGAATCTATTTTTATGCATCAAAATGCCATGTCAGCTTTAAAGTTAGGACAGGCGCGAGGAGTAGCTATTGCGGCGGCTGCACATTATGCAGCAACGGTATTTGAGTATTCTCCTCGTCAAATAAAGCAAGCCGTAGTAGGTTATGGTGCTGCTCAGAAAAGTCAGGTTCAATCGATGGTTTGCCGTCTTTTGTCTTTACAATCGGCGCCGCAAGCAGATGCTTCTGACGCATTAGCCGTTGCATTGTGTCATATTCATACACAGGAAGGGTTAAAAAAATTAGGAGGGTATAAATGATTGCATGGTTACAGGGGCAGATTATTGAAAAGAAATGTCCTTCTTTGGTTATTGCTGTTCATGGAGTAGGATATTGGGTAGAAACATCAATGCAAACTTTTGGTCAATTACCCGAAGAGGGACAAATAGTGACTCTTTACATTCATACGACGATTCGTGAAGACGCCCATCTACTTTATGGCTTTTATGACAAAGCTGAACGTGAAATGTTTCAGTTATTAATTAAAATCAATGGAATTGGACCCAAAGTAGCATTAGGCATTTTATCGGGAATAGACCATACCACGTTAGTGCAATGTATTTTAACAAAAAATATTGCCGTGCTAAATAAATTACCTGGAGTAGGCAAAAAAACTGCAGAGCGTCTTATAATAGAAATGCAGGATAAAATTGAGCATTTATCTTATGTTAACGATGAGACAGCTGTTCTCTCTAAAATAGAAAAGAGTATGTCACTACCTTTTCCACAAAATTTACCTACTGTGCAAGATGCAACGAGTGCGCTCATTTCATTAGGATATAAGTTACCACAAATTTCTTTAGCAATGGAGTCGTTAGAAATTGAAGATAAAAGCAGCGAGCAGTTAATTCGAGAAGCTTTACGGTTTTTTACGCGAGGAGCATAAATGACAATCTTATTCACAGGCGGGGGAACCGCAGGGCATGTAGTTCCCAATATAGCGATTATTGAAAAGTTGTTGGAGCAAAAAAATCCTGTGAGTTATATGGGAACTCAAGACGGTGTGGAAAGAAGTTTAATTGCTCCTTTCAATATTCCCTATTATCCTATTGCGTCAGGAAAACTGCGGCGTTATCTCAGTGTAAAAAATTTAGCGGATCCTTTTAAAGTGCTCTTGGGTATTTTTCAAGCATGGCGGACGCTAGGGAAAGTCAAACCAAAATTAGTTTTTTCTAAAGGTGGGTTTGTGGCATTTCCCGCGGTATTTGCTGCATGGCTTAGAGGTATTCCAGTGATTGCGCATGAATCTGATTTTACGCCAGGCTTGGCGAATCGTATGAGCTTTCCCTTTGTCAAAAAAATTGCTGTGACATTTCCCCGAAGGAGTTCCCCCCTTTATAAAGGGGAGCGCAGGGGGGATTTTATCGACAATCCAAAAATCATTGTTACAGGAACCCCTCTTCGCGATAACCTTTTTCAAGGAGATGCACAAAAAGGACGAGAGCTCTGTGGGTTTAAAAATGACAAACCCTGTCTCATGGTCATTGGCGGAAGTGCTGGAGCAGCGGCTATTAATGCTGCTGTGCGCCAAGCATTACCGGCTCTTTTAGAAACAATTAATGTTATTCATTGTTGTGGTAAAGGAAAAGTATTAGACGAGAATAAAGAGGGATACAAGCAATTTGAATATGTTAATGAAGAACTGCCGCATCTCTACGCCTGTGCTGATATGATTATTTCTCGTGCAGGTGCCAATACGGTGTATGAAATACTTGCATTACAAAAGCCCGCATTATTTATTCCATTATCATTGAAAGCGAGTCGAGGCGATCAAATTGAGAATGCGCAATTTTTAGTCTCACAGGGATTGTGTTGTGTGTTAGATGAGTCCAATTTAAATGTCGATACTTTACTAACAGAGATTAATAACGTATTGAACCAGCGTGCGATTTTTCAAGAAAAAATGCGTGCTTATAATGAAGAGTATAAAATAACACAAGGTGCGCAGACGATTATTCATTTAATTCAACAATTTATATAGAGGTACGATGTGAACGAACAAGTTATTAAAAATTATGTAGAATCCCTTTGGGACAACAGTATAATTTCAACGTTGTCTCATTATATTAGCATTCCTAATAAATCGCCGGCGTATGATCCACTTTGGGAAAAGCAAGGCTATATGGATGAAGCCGTAGCAGTAATGACAGCATGGTGTCAGGCGAACGCTCCCGCAGGCATGCATCTTGAAGTATTGCGCCATCCTGGACGTACTCCTTTGATTTATATTGAAATAGAAGGTCAATCTAAAGACACTGTTTTATTTTATGGTCATTTAGATAAACAACCTGAAATGGTGGGGTGGCATCCTGAATTAGGACCATGGAAACCAGTTATTCAGGGAGATAAATTATATGGGCGCGGGGGCGCTGACGATGGTTATGCTATTTTTTCGTCACTGACCTCAATTTTAGCGTTACAACATCAAAATATTCCTCATGCTCGCTGTGTTATTTTAATTGAAGCTTCCGAAGAAAGCGGTAGTATCGATTTACCTTTTTATTTAGATTTACTGAGCGATCGTATTGGTCAACCAAGTTTGTTAATTTGCCTTGATTCTGGAGCGGGTAATTATGAACAAATGTGGATGACGACGTCATTACGTGGAAATTTTATTGGTGAATTACATGTGTCTTTATTAAAAGAGGGTGTGCATTCTGGTATGGGAAGCGGCATAGTAGCCGATAGTTTTCGTGTGGCTAGAGAGTTACTAAGCCGTATTGAAGATGAAAAAACAGGAAAAATTTTACTCAAAGAACTGCATGTTCCTATTCCTGAAAATAGAGTCCAAGAAGCGCAAAAATGTGCTGATGCCTTACGAGAAAATATTTATTCGGCGTTGCCCTTCCAAGAGGGAGTGAAACCTGTGTCTGAGGACCTAGTTGAGTTATTATTAAATCGGACATGGAGACCTGCATTATCTATTACAGGTGTTGCAGGATTACCTCCTCTTGAAAATGCAGGTAATGTTTCTCGCCCTACAACAGCCTTGAAACTATCTATGCGTCTTCCGCCTATGTGTGAGCCAAAGGTCGTCAAAGAGGCAATGACCAAAGTGTTAGAAACCAATCCTCCCTATAACGCCCATGTCAAGTTTCACTCCGAAGATTGCATAGGACAAGGTTGGAATGCGCCTGCAACAGCACCTTGGTTAGAGCAAGTGTGTCAAGAAGCTTCACAGGCTTTTTTTGGTAAACCCGCTGTATGTTCAGGAGAAGGAGGAACGATTCCTTTTATCAATATGGTTGGTCAAAAATTTCCTGCCTCACAATTTGTAATTACTGGGGTTTTAGGCCCTGCGTCTAACGCACATGGCCCGAATGAGTTTTTACATATTCCAACGGCTAAAAAATTAACAGCATGCATTGCGATGATTGTCGCTCGCCAGTATGCTCTTCGCACTTGAGCTTTCGGCTTTGTTGCAGGTTGCATCGACTTCGGTCATGTGCTATTCGTACATCCTCTCGTCTGCTTCGCCTGCGCCTCACCGAAAACTCAATTGCTGTGAGCATATCTATTGGGGCATATTATGAATAATATAAATCGTCCTATATATTTTGATTACATGTCGACGACGCCCATAGATGAACGCGTTGCCGAAAAAATGTATCAATATATGACTTATGAGGGTGAATTTGGTAATGCATCCTCAAAAATGCATACCTATGGCCAAAATGCTGCTTTGGCCGTAGAAGAAGCGCGCGAGGCAGTGGCTGCCCTGATACAGGCTGAATCAGAGGAAATTATTTGGACATCAGGGGCTACAGAAGCTAATAATTTAGCCATTAAAGGAGCTTGTCGTTTTTATCAACGTAAAGGAAAGCACATCATTACGTTAACTACCGAGCATAAAGCTGTTCTAGAACCTTTTGAGCAATTAGAGCGAGAAGGCTTTGAGGTTACTTATTTATCTCCCTTAGCCAATGGCATTCTTCCTCTGGAAACTTTAGAAAAGCATCTTCGAAGTGATACTATTTTTGTTAGCATTATGCATGTGAATAACGAAATAGGCGTTATTCAAGACATTGCGAGTATAGGTCATTTATTGAGAAATAAAGGTGTTATTTTTCACGTTGATGCGGCACAAAGTGCAGGAAAAATTCCGATTAATGTCCATAAAATGCAAGTGAGTCTTATGTCATTATCTGCTCATAAAGTCTATGGGCCAAAAGGTATGGGGGCTCTTTTTATCAATCATCAACCTAGAATTCGTCTTCTGCCTTTATTTCATGGTGGCGGTCAAGAACAAGGACTACGTCCAGGAACACTCGCGACGCATCAAATTGTAGGTATGGGGGAAGCTTTTCGTCTTGCCAATATATTACTCCCTGCTGAAGGTCAACATATTTTAGCATTGCGTCAAAAGCTTTGGACAGGGATAAAGGATATCTCGGGTATTCATCTGAACGGTGATGAGCATCAGCGTGTGCCAGGAAACTTAAATGTGAGCATTGAAGGTATAGAAGGACAAGATCTTCTGCTAGCATTAAACAATTTGGCGCTCTCTAGTACTTCTGCCTGTACTTCTGCTAGTGCTGAGCCTTCTCACGTACTTAAAGCACTTAATGTTCCACGCGATTTAGCTAAAAATACATTACGGCTTTCTATTGGGCGTTATACAACAGAGTCAGATATTGATAGCGCTATTCAATCAATACATGACAATACAAAATTATAAGTAAAAAAGGAAAAATGCTAACTATGGCGTGAAGCTCAGCAATCCCCTCATTTTTAAGAAATGAAAAGAAACTCTTTCCAGGCAGGTAACTGGGCTAGTAATGCTTCAAATGCATGCATTATTTTCTCCTTTTGCTCAGGCTTAAAATTAGGCCAATATT
>JAJZTL010000105.1 GCA_021848965.1 Pseudomonadota bacterium | reverse complement strand
CTTGGATTTATTGTTCATTATTGTGGCAATTAGCTCTAAAGTATTTATCCTTGCTATTGTACTAAAAATTAGCCTTCAACGCGAAGACGCCAAGAGCCAGAATAATCAAGTACAAGGGGTCTTTCGGGCCCCTCTCTTCATACCACCATAGAGAAAGAAGATGCGGTACCATTTCTGGCACTAATGTCTGTTCTTTCTTAGCTTGACCTGCAACTCGGCGGCACTTAGCATACGAATAAGCATCTTGGTTCAGGAAACTGCATATGGTGTTTTTTTATAATCTAAGCTCTCCTGGAAATTTAATTAATTTTTCCTTCTCTTCTCGTGTTAGTTTTTTTATATGTCGCTCTATTTTCATAGCTTCGCTCTTCCCTCCGGTGATCTTCCATGATTGCGCTATCCCTACAGGTCTAAAGCTTCGCGTGTACTTACAACCCCCCGTTCCATCTACGTGAGATTGATATCGTTGCTCGAGGTCATTAGTGTACCCTGTGTAATAAGTATTATTCTCACAGAGCAACATGTAAACCCAATAACTTTTATTATCCATCATCCCTACTCTCTCTGGATCTTTCAATAAACCACCATAAGCGCTGCATGACCCCAACCGCGATGGGGATGGCTTGTTTTTCATCCAGAACATCAACCAATCGTGTACCAGGCAACAAGCGTTCAATAAGCATCCAGCCTTCTTCAGGATTTGCATCAATTAAGCGAGCTGAACCTCTCCTATTAAAATGCCTTAATGCGTAAATTTCTCTCGCAAATTCATCATGGGGAACACTGACTTTTAATACCCATTCTTCGCCTTTTGAACTTAAAACTGGAAGCACGTAGTTGAAACTTAAATGCTCAAACGGAGCCAATAAAGTAAGCTCCCGTGTACGAGCAAGATGCTCAAGAAATTGAGGCAAACGCTGCCACCATTGTTTTCCCACATCACCATGCACTAACGATATCGTATTTTTAAGCTCATTGAGTTGATTAGTGGGCATGAGGTACTTCCTTCTTTGCGATTAACCATAGCTCATGGGCTTCTTCTTTTGTTAAGCAAGGCATAAATCCTGCCTTTTGATAACAGGCGATTGCGCTAACATTCTTAATATCTGGTGTTACTAGCGCTGTATCAAATTTCTGAAAAACAATATTCAGCACAAATTGCTTTAGTGCCGCGCTGCCAAGCCCTTGTCCCAAAACTGATTCTTCACCAAGATAGAAATCAATAGCAGCACTTTTTTGGAAATCAATAGCCTTATCAGTAGGTAGGGTAAGAAAATCACAGACATCATAATACTGAATGTATCCTATAGGCTGTTCATCCAGCAGGATAATAAAAGCAAAGATTGATTTTTTCTTTCCATTCTCTATCTTATATTGGTTTACATAACTACTGTATTTTTGGGTAATTTTATCTAATGTCCAAACCACCTCATTATCCCACCAGGTTTTGACATGAGGCGTTTCTAACCATTTTAAAAGAAGCGGAAAGTCTTGCTCTGATAAATTGCAAAAAGAAATATGTTTATTTTTCATTTTTGGACAAACTTTCCAATAACATTTTTCCCTTATGAGACAAGCGATATTTTTGTAGTCTACTCTTAGGCTTCTCTGGGATGGTACGCTCAATCAATTCTTCGTTGAGTAGCTGATCAAGATAATTGCGTTGAAAAGTCTCACGATGTCTGATTCCAGCAACCTCTTGTAATTCTATACTTTTCAGCTCGCCTTTTAGCTCGCATGCTCTTAGTACCCGCTCAATCCATGGATCGACTTGTCCGGTAACTTGTCCGGTCGTCGATGATGATTTCCGCCAAATGGTTGTCTTGAATCCATCAGAGATAGAAAATTCAGGCTCTGGCAGCCCAACCTCACGGCAGAGACGAATCATATCGCCTGTACCAGTTCCCATGCGCTCGATATATTTCGTTAAATACAAAGGTTCAGCAAGTAAAGGGTTCCTTGGAACAGAACCATGAGGATGACGTAATTTTTCTAAAGTTAGTGATGGAGGGAGTCCTCCTGGATTCCAAATTTCCAATCGATCGGCAAACAGCATAACTTGCACACTTCCATTACTATCGTAGTCACGATGAGCAACGGCATTGACAATCGCTTCGGCCACAACTTCCTGTGGAATTTCATAGGCAACAGGCACTTCCGCCCCTCCCTCTCTGGTTCCCACCCAAAGATTAATTTTGGACATTACAAAATCAATCGCTTGATCGACCAGTGAAAATAAGGTGCCTTTATATACCTGATATGAAGGAATGGGTTTAGCTACTTCTGTCCCATGAAAATGAGCACATTTTACCTCGGATGACATAACAAACCGTTGTGGCTGTTTTCCAAAAAGTAACATTGCTGCATGTGTAGGCTTACCCTCATCCAGCAAGTTCAGATGGGACAATAATTCAAAAGAGCTTACATCGATAGACAAGGGAAACCCACGTCCGCGTTTTGCTCGACGTAAAAAAGTCGTTATTCCTTCTTCATCCAAATCTAATAATGTTGCGCCTCTGCAAGGAGCGGCATCAAAAGGGCTATTTCTAATTAATTTTCGTTCCTCTAAATCATGTATTAAGGCGGCATAAACGCCAGAGATCAGCTCGGAAATAGATTGATAACGCGGGTGTGACCTCGCATTAATGTGAGAGTGTATTAGAAACAGGGGTCTAGTTGTATATTTAAAAAACATATTACTCTTTTATTTTCCAATTCATTCGCGTATAATATTTTCCTAAATTAATCTAAATGAATAGAAATAAGGCGAAAGTATGCAATCCAAATTCGAGAATTTTAATGACTTACCAGAAGAACTTAAAATTGAAACCGCTCAAAACTTATCAAACCGCGAGTTAGTAAATCTTTCTATAACATCAAAATATCATTTGAAATTGTTTCAACCTCTGATTGATGTTCGTAAGTTATTGCATCATGTGACACGCGGGGAACATGATGCGGTTAAAGCGATGTTAAAGAAGGACATGAGTTTAATTTTTAAAAGGGGCATCGTTACGGATTGTTCTGGGCGAGAATTTGAGAGCATCAGCGCTTTTGAATATGCGCTGTGGGCCCTGGATAAACATATGTGGGCAGCAATGATTGCGTGCATCCCTCAGAATGAAGAAGGCAGAAGGGTATTCGAAAGATTGATTGCTCAATACAACAAAGTGAACACAGACGGAGTCACTTATAAGCTTAATGGGAAAACAATCACTGAACATCATTTTGATTTCAATAATACCATCATCAAAGAGCTGCAAACACAAGTGGACTCAATAAACGCGCCAGGGGTTAAAAATTGGGATGCCATTGATAAACAATGGAGAGAAGGTGTAGGTAGTGCCGAAAATCTTTTTCCTATGCATGTTGTCTATGAGTACTGCTCTGATGAACCTTTTTATCCTGTGCCGAAATTTACCTCGCAGCCTAAATCATCAAAGCAGTTTTATAATTGGATAACTGAAAAGGATGAAAATTGGTTTAGTGTTGATTCTAAGTTGTCGGTTGATTTTGCAATATATAAAGGCAGGCTGCGCGGTGGGCGGGTGACCCCGGGGATGGCGGAGTTGCGGGATGCGCTGTTGCGGACGCGCGATTTGGATGCCATGACGGCATTATGTAAAGTAAGAACAAAGGATTTTATCGATCTCAAATCGCAACTTGAAGACCAGATGGCGCTAAATAATCATCACCAGGTGTCTCAGATTTGACCGAATTGACATCATGTCGATAAAGAAGCTTGGCGGCGTAAGCCGCCACATGCTCATCCCAGCATGAGTCCAAAAACCATAAAAGCAAGTCCTGGTATAACCAGTGTGCTGCTGTTCTCACCCACCACATACACCATCGATGCAAGTAACTGATGATGCGCCGGGGAGAAACCCCATCTTTGACCATCCATTTAACTTGCTCACGCGCTTTGCGCAATGTTCTTGCATGAGGAACAATGTTTGTTTGCAAAAGAGGCTGCTTTTCCGGTTGCCAAATTGTCTCTACCCCCCCCCAGTTTGGATTGGTTTTGCTCAACTTGCTCCGTGTAAGAAACAGTTACAACAGCCTGTGTCATTGTGGTGTTATCCAAAGGTTGCGTCTTTGGATATTGGATGCCTAAAAAATGGAAGCCCCTATCAATGGATCCGATACGCGTTTTTTTACCAGACAAGCGCAGGCGCCTTTCCTGTAATACCTGCATTAGACGCTGCTTACAGCGATTGAGACTGCGCTTGGTTTGGCACAGGATAAGAATGTCATCCTGATACCGAAAGTAAGCCACATCCATTTCATTGAATGCGTCATCGAGTGGTTTTAAATAAAGGCCACTAAAAAATTGGGATAAAGGTCCGCGTAACGCAATGCCTTTATCTGGATTTTTATAGCCTGTGTGTGGCGAATTACAAATCTCTACATTTTGATGATTTAAATTTGGAATTTAGTAATTCGCCACACACAGGCTAGAGGTAAGGCTGAAACATTAATACAGATGATTAAACGTAAATTTAAGAAGTCGCTCTCTAAAGAGGATGAAATCTATATTGTTGTCAAAATTCAGCAAGCTAGTACTGAGCAATTGACTCAATGGGTTGATGACGTATTAGATGCAATGACTTTGGATGATTTGTTTAAAATGTTTGGAAAAAAATGAGCTCTGACGAATAGGTATGCGGCGAGTTACTATTTTTTTTGTTAATTTTTAGTATTTTGCCCTACACAGGCAATGCATGATTAGGGCTCATAATAAGGCGAACCATGGGTTCAGCAGCGACTAATGACATCACGGTTTTTGATGGCTTCCCATTTATGCAGCTACTTGTTCATTAACAACAAGTGAAATGGATGCATGAGTACATGCCAGCATGTTCACGAGCATATCAATCGTAAAAAGGTGAATTTTACCACGAATCAAATCACTGATTCGTGGTTGTGATACTTGCATTAATTTTGCTGCTTGAGATTGTGTCAATTTTTTATCAGCAATATATTTCTCTATTGCTCGCATCAATGCCGCTCTAATTTTTAAATTTTCTGATTCAGATTCACTAAATCCTAAATCATCAAAAACACTGCCCGTAGTCGTATGATTCATCATCGTTTCCTCCCTAATTGCGTTAGGGTATTTGTTTAAACCGTTTTTTAGCCAACTCAAGATCTTTGCTACTTGTTTTTTGTGTTTTCTTCACAAAGGAATGAAGCACATATATGCCTTCTTCTTTCTGGGCTAAGTAAATGACTCGATACTCATTGTCACAATGAATCCTGATTTCTTTAACACCTTGCCCAATCGATGTCATGGGTTTCCAATCAGCAGGATCTTGGCCTCTTTGAATTTTATCCAGATTATATCCTGCAGATTGTCTCGCTTCTTTAGGAAAATCTAATAAGTCATTGTAACTGCTGCCTAACCAAATTATAGGTTTCATTAACTAAATATACAAGATTTTATATAAGTTAAATATACCACAGGATCTCAACAATAAATAGAGACAGATTTGAAGTATTATTATTTGGGGTAGATAACGTACCTTATCTACCCCAAATGAGGTAAAATGAGAAAAACACCCATGGAGAATGCCTTGAAATTATTGGATGCGCAAAATGATAAAAATTGGAAGTTTGGGGTAGATAAGGTTTTTCATCCCTTGGATGTTCATTTTGACACTAATTCCTTATCCGCCTGGTTGTTCTTTTATTATCAGGTTCATGTCAAGGGCGCGCCTGAAAAAACGGAATCTGCGAAACAAAAAGATTTAACTAAGTTTTTAAATTTCTTTCAAATGGAAGTAGGGCACGATTTGGTAGATAATTGGACTCCTGCAGTCAGCAAACACTTTCAACGATCTTTATGTAATACCGTTTCCGAAAAAACCGGCAAAGCATACAAAGCAACTACTATTAATAGAACTATGGCCACTGTTCGTCATGCTGGCCGATGGCTTAACCAACAAAGGCCACTGATGGCTGGTGATCCCTTATCTGGAGTTAAAGATTTACAAACCGATGCGCCTGAATGGAATGGCTTAAATTCGAAACAACTCATGCGCTTAAAAGCCGCATGCGAGCAGCGTACTAAAATATGTACTCGTAAAAATCAAAATACGCTCTTGGAAACAGCAGTATTCTATGTCCTTCTAGGAACCGGGTTACGTGAATCGGAATTGGTTTCTTTAAATGTACATCAGTATCATTCAAAAGGTTTGCATTCAGTTGTTCGCCATAAAAGCAAGCGAGTGACGAATAAAATTCCTTTGCCTCTTGAGGCCAGAGAACATTTGGATAGCTACTTGAACAGTCGCACCACAGAGCCAGAGGAGCCATTGTTTATCAATAGGGAAGGGAATCGTATCAATACCCGCAACATCTTTCGGCTCTTGGCGTCTTCGCGTTGAAGGCTAATTTTTAGTACAATAGCAAGGATAAATACTTTAGAGCTAATTGCCACAATAATGAACAATAAATCCAAGCAATCGATCACCATTCC
>JAJZTL010000017.1 GCA_021848965.1 Pseudomonadota bacterium | reverse complement strand
CCACCGAGCTGCACACACTGCATCTACGTGTTTCTCCGACGGGAGAACCGAGTGGTCAGCCGACATTACAACCGAGTGTTCAACCGACGGGAGAACCGAGTGGTCAGCCGACATCGCAACCGAGTGTTCAACCGACGGGAGAACCGAGTGGTCAGCCGACATCGCAGCCGAGTGTTCAACCGACGGGAGAACCGAGCGGTCAGCCGACATTGCAACCGAGTGTTCAACCGACGGGAGAACCGAGTGGTCAGCCGACATCGCAGCCGAGTGTTCAACCGACGGGAGAACCGAGCGGCCAGCCGACATTGCAACCGAGTGGCCAACCCACAGGTGTGCCAACAATTAGCATAAATAAAGCCAATAGTAATAATAAATACATTATTTTTCCTTTTGAAACAAAAACTTATTTTTTTGTTAAAAATGTTTTTTGTGAATTAGATGCCAGTGCTCAGGCCATTTCTCGCTATGTAATGCCTATTAATGTTAATAATGTCGTATTAACAAAGCAAAATTTTATTGCTTTCTCGGGAGTTGATCAACAAGGTATGCAAGCCGTCGGACTTTTTAATCCAACAAGATATTCTGTGCTTTGGGTGGAAAGTATTTTGGAGCTGCCTTTATATGAAAATCTTATTCTTTTTTATAATCCAAAAAATTCAGATTTGTATATTATGGGGCATAATTTTACCGGGCTTATAAATGTTACTTCAGGTGAGCCATCAACAATGTGGCAATTTCAAGCGCCAGATTTGGTCATTAATGTTAAGCAGATGGGACTTAGTACTCAGTTTCCAGGCAATATTATTGGAGCGGGGAATGCAACAGATATCAATGGAGAACAGAATATATTATTGACATTTTTCAATGAAACAGCAAATGAGATGACAGGAAAATTATTGACATTAGGAGAAGGAACTGCGCCATCAGTAAGCTTTCTTGCCACACAATGTCCGTGGATATCTAAATTTTGTTTCTATGATTTTGTTACTATTTCGGGTTCATATAAGACAAGCGCTGGCGTTAATAGCGTATACATTAGTTCAATTTGTATTCAATCTATGGGAGAGTTTTATCCTCTTCAAAGTCTGTATGGTCTTTATGAAGGGACTGTTTTTGATATGAAAGCAACACCCGCTGCTTCAACTGAACCTAGATTTTACACAATAGTTAATACTGTTTTTTCAATTGGGAAAATACTTAATAAATACCTATACATTGCAAAAATTAATATGATAGGTGGGTATAACGTTGCAGCGCTTCAGTTGCCTGCTGGCGACAATATTTTGGGCGCAGGGTTTAATTTTTTAGCTGGGAATGTCAATATTTCAGTTGTGGCAAATACAAGCGATTCGAGCTTAAAGAAATTTTCATTTTTTGTCGATCAAAATCTTGCTTTTCCTCAAAATATACCCGAGGATAGTCACTGGATCAGTGATGCATCTAATTTCTTCTACTTACATAGGCCCCAAGTAGGAAATAAATTTTTAATGAATGTCACTGCTTCTACACTCAAAGTTTCGGGCAAAAAACCTTCTCCGCAACCTACTTCATTTCCTTCAGTTGAGCCAAGCTATAAGAGCATTATTAGGCCATTGACCAAGATGCCAAGTATGAGTAATTATTCTGCGGTAAATACAACGAGTTTTCCTCCAACTCAGCATATTGATCAATCTACGTTCATGCCAACAAAAGTGCCATCACAAGAGGCCTCCAAAGTACCTTCATTTTTTCTCACATCGGCTCCAACAACGCTGTACCCATCCATGGAAAAAACAGCCTTACCCACTATTATGCCGACATCACAAGAAGAGGGAGAGTCATTAAGTCCTTCAATGCTATTACCTACATCAGAGCCTACTCTATCTCCAAGCGGAAAGCGTAATTCCTCTTCTACCGAGGCTGGTGCTTCTGATGATGAAATACTTCGAATACCCAAGGAGGTGTATATCATTAGTGGAGTATTTGCAGGGTTATTTATTCTTACTTGTGTTGTGTGTTTAATGTGCAGAGCTTCAGACAATATTCGAGAAAGGAAACGTAATAGAGATCTAGAAGAGGGAATTAATATATTCAAACACATTATGCGAATAGTTGAATACATCGGGTGGAACGAATTTGATGAAAAATATGATGATGACTCTAAGTCAGATGATGAAAACTCGAGTCAAAAAAGTAATGCTACACAAGAATTGCGATTCAGTTTGGCTGAAATATATGGAGAGTTGAAACTATGGAACCCGACTCGAGCTGATAAATACAGACAAGAAAATGAAAGTTCGAGTGACACAAGTCATGATGAGAATCATGAGGCTAAAAAAGAGCTACAAGAATTATATAAAAACATGGATATGGATTTATAAATTGTAACTTTTGAAACTTGAGTTTACCAAATGTGTTTCTGAGTTATTTAAAACGGGTTTTCGGAAGGTTCCACTATGAGTGTGCGCAAGTTTGGGATTGGGGGACGACAAAGGACTGGGATTACGCATTGCATTCCAAACTTCGCTTGGGTTGTCTGAATGAGCTGCCAGTTCTTTTTTAAGTTTCATTGTCCAAAGCTTTTCAGGAATATGCAGCAATGTGCATTGTAAAAGGCTTTGTTTACGTAGTGATTCAGACTTGTTCGAAAAAATTTCTGCGTATCCTTTCAAGCCTTTGGCTTGTTCACATACTGTAGAAAAATCAAAAATAGCCAAAATAAGGCCGTGCATGATGGCATAAGACTTCTCATCCGAAAATTGTTTGGCATCTAATTCTGCCGTTAATAATTTTTTTATTAAATTTTCAATATCTGATATCCATTGTGAGTGTTTCTCAAGGTAATGTGGTATGATTTTTTTAGAAATTAATTGAATAATCTCAATTAAAAGATTTCTATGTTTTTCATAAAAGGCTTGCCCTTGAGCATTTTTTGCCGGAATTTTATCCAACAATTGGATGAGTTCTGTTGTAAATTCAAGATATTTTAAATGATTTTCCATCCGTTCCTTAGATGAAGCAGAAATATTACTCTTGCCTTCATTAGAACTTGCTTTGTCGCTGCTTTCTGAAGATGAGACAGGTAAGATAACTCCACTATCATTCTTAGTAAGTATATTACGTGAAGTGATCTCTTCATCGGAATCTGATTCTGAGACGTTACAAAATTCCTTGAACTCTTCTGTTGTTAAAGAAATATTGTCACTTTCGCAGTTTTCAATTGAGGTAGAACCGTCACTCATTATCGAAGATGCGTCTATATCGAAAGGTTGTATCTTGTTGCTGCGAAAAAACCCCGATAATGAACTGTTGGAGTTGTCTGGCGAAGAATGTTCCATTGGTGCGGGGTGAATTTTTTTATCAGATTTAGTCCGAGATAATTGCATGTTTTCGTACCTGTTTAAAAATCTATCTTATTCCTTGATTGTACATTATTTAAACAAAAATTCAATATATATTTTTTAAGATTATATTTTAGCAGATCAGTGGATATAATTTTTTTTAAATCTGATATATACTTGAAAACTTCATATTAATTTTGAGAGAGGTCTTGCTTGGAATTTAGGGTTAATTACGTTGTTGTAGGTTTGTTTGTGATTGTTCTTGCTGCTTGTGCCTTAGTAACAGGATTATGGTTGTCTTCAGGATTACAAAATAAAACCTATGATACCTATGAAATTCTTATGTATGAACCTGTATCAGGTTTGAGTGAGCAAGCACCTGTTAAGTTTAATGGGGTTCAGGTAGGGTATGTTACGTCTATAGATTTAAATGATAACAATCCTCGACAAGTAATTTTGTTAGTTTCTATTGAAAGCGGTATTCCCATTACTAAGAGTACGGTTGCAACATTAATGTCTCAAGGAATTACTGGCGTCACTTATATTGGGTTAAAAGCAAAAACGCCTTATGCTGATCCGCTAAAAAAATTGCCAGGTCAAACGTATCCAGTAATTCCTTCGACACCTTCTTTCCTCGTGGAGCTGGATGCGACTATTCGTGAATTAAGTACTCACCTTGTAGATGTTGCAAACTCTATTCAACGTGTATTAAGTGTTGAAAATACTAGGGCATTACAAAATATTCTTGCGCATGTTGATAACATTGCAAAGGTATTTGATGCGCACTCCAAAAATGTGGCAAATATTTTAAAAAATACTGATATCATGACTAAAAATTTAGCTAAGGGAAGTCAAGATTTTCCAGATACAATGAAAAAGTTCAATAAAGCGTTAGATTCCTTTGATTGTGCAAGCAATGAATTGACTCAACTTTTATCGCAGGGCTCATATGCCTTAAAACAATGGTCTAGCCAGTTTGTTCCTAGTACATTCAGTTTGGTTTATCAGGTAAGTCGTTTAACAATGAATCTTGATCAAATTGCGAATGAGCTTAAAGAACAGCCTTCTTTAATTCTTTATGGCAAAGCAAGTGCCCCTCTAGGACCAGGAGAATAAAATAACATGAAAAAAATCGTTGGGATATTTGTAGTAGTTTTTTTAAGTTTGAATTTAAGTGCGTGTATAAGTTCATATACCCCTCCGACACGTTATCAATTAACTGCTGTGAGTCAGAAAAAATTTTCCGCAGTGCCCGTTCAAAAGACACTCCTAGTCTCACAAACAATACCGACACAAGCGTATCAAAGTGATCAGATGCTTTATGTTAATGAAGATTATCATTTATCTTATTTTATTAAAAATAGTTGGGATGTTCCTCCTACAGACATGTTGTTTCCTTTGCTTGTAAAGAGTTTACAAAATACAGGATATTTTGCCGCAGTGCTACCAGCGCCAACTTTTGCCTACACAGATTGGAGAATAGATACAACCTTACTTCAGCTTGAGCAAAACTTTACACAAAAACCTAGCGTGGTGAGTATCGAAATTAATGCAACGTTAATTAATGATAAAAATTCAAGAGTGATTGCGAGCAAGCGTTTCTTAGAAAAAGTCGCAGCACCAATGGATACTCCTTATGGCGGTGTATTAGCTGCTAATATGGCCTGTCAAAAAATGATGGAAGATATTTCAGCTTGGGCGGTTGCAAATGTGAAAGCATCAAAAAATAATTAAATGCCTTGGACAGGTGTATTTTTTTCAGAAAATGGTATACTTCACGGGAATATTTAAACTCTGGAGTTATGTAATGATACATTTAAAAAAATTGTTGCCTATAGCAGCTATGGGAGCAGCGTTGGTATTACTGAATGCTTGTTCCTCAAACTCAGGTGCTAATGGTGGTGCTGGAGAATTTGATGGAGCGAGTGCCCAAGGTCTTGGAGGTCAATCAGGATTTTCTGGTGATGAAAATGGTGCAACTTATACAACCCAAGCGCCTCATAATCAAACTTATTATTTTGCGTTCAACAGCAGTGATGTAGATCAAAAATATGTTCCTTCTATCCAAGCTCAAGCAAAATATTTAATGAGCCATCCTGGTGCGCATATTTTGGTTGCTGGTAATACTGACGATAGGGGCAGCAGTGAATACAATATTGCATTGGGTGAACGTCGTGCTAATGCTGTAGCTGAAATTATGCAAATGGCTGGTGCTTCAATGAATCAAATTCGTATTGTAAGCTATGGTAAGGAAAAACCAGTTGCATTAGGACATGATGACGCTTCTTATAGCCTCAATCGTCGTGATGAGTTGACTTATGAATCAACGAACTAAGAATATACTTATAACGTTGTTTATTTTTCTGCCCTTATCTCTTAGGGCGGAAGCACCCGTGGAAGAAGCTTCGGCTTCTTCTGGGGGGTATTCTTCAATGGAAACAAATGATCCTGAAGTTCCTTTGTCGCAAGATAATTCTCCAAGAAGCTCATCATTTAATCCCAATAATCCTGCTTCATTATTAGGTAAAATTAATGAAATGCAGAGAGAAATTCAGCGGTTACGGGGACAAGCAGAAGTTCAATCGTATGAAATCAAAAAGCTTAAAGAGCAACAACAAGCTTATTATAATGATTTAGATCAAAGAATTAGTGTGTTGTCTTCTGGAAAGAAAAACCCTGTATTGTCATTAGATACAACCAATGTTGCAGATAAAGCGTCAGAAACAGCGGCTAAAACATCGTCAGCCTCAACAAAACCAACTGCAGTAACAGTTTCTTCTGCTTCTGCAAGTAAATCAGGAACGACAACAGAGGAGTCAAGTTACAATGCGGCTTATGAATTGATTCAGAATAAACAATTTCCTGAAGCAATAACAGCCATGAAAACATTTATTCAACAATATCCTCGTGGAAAATATGTTTCTAATGCGCATTATTGGTTAGGTGAGTTACTATTGGCACAACACCAAGATCAAAGCGCTATTAAAGAGTTCAATATTGTTATCAATGATCATCCTTCGTCGAATAAAGTTTCTGCTTCAATGCTAAAACTGGGTTTTATTTATGCTCATTTAGGTGATAAAGATAAGGCAAAAGAAGAATTTTTGAATATTAAGAAACTCTTTCCTGGAACTACTACCGCCCAATTAGCTGAAGAGCGGTTGCGCTCATTGTAAATATAAGTTTATGTCTAAGAGTTTGCTTCGCATATCGGAAATTTTTTATTCTATTCAAGGTGAATCTTCTTATGCAGGTTGGCCAACTGTTTTTATTCGTTTAACAGGATGTCCGCTGCGGTGTCATTATTGTGATACAGCCTATGCATTCAAAGGTGGTTCTCGCCTTTCCTTGCCTGATATTTTAGAAAAAGTAACCGCTTATTCTACACGTTATGTAACTGTAACAGGAGGAGAACCTTTAGCTCAACCACACTGTTTCGAACTATTAAAGCTTTTATGTGAAAAACAGTATAATGTTTCATTAGAAACAAGTGGAGCCTTGAGTATTGAGCACGTTGATTCTCGTGTGATGATAGTGCTTGATCTCAAAACACCTAGTTCAGGTGAGTGTGATAAAAATCTTTTTACGAATCTCCCTTTTTTAAAAACAACCGACCAAATTAAATTTGTGATAGGAAATCGAGAAGATTTTGATTGGACATGCGAAATTGTTAAACAATATCAATTAGAGAAATCTTCTACATTATTTTTTTCACCTGTTTGGGAAAGTCTTTCTCCGGGGCTTCTTGCAGATTGGCTTTTAGAAAGCAAGATTCATGCGCGCTTGCAAGTGCAATTACATAAAATTCTTTGGGGCGAGGAACAAGGACGTTAACAAACTTTTTTGTATGGTTTTTTTAATGTATACCCAATTAACTTCAAAATGCTATGTTTGTTTCGAGAATAAATGATGTAATGGAAATAAATGAGACTGAGAAAAGCGCAGGAATAGCTATTCTATTTCGAGCTTTTCGCAAAGAGCTTTTATTTTCAGTGCGCATTTAGGCGAAGAAAAAAACATGTATTTTGAAGTTGATTGGGTATATACTCAAAGAAATTATAATATTTGAGCGTTTCTATGTTAACAAGATATATAGCACGAGGGATATATTTACTGTTACTGAGTATTTCCTCAGTACAGGCAGGATATTTACCCCCACCTAGTCCTTTTCCTCCGGCAGAAAATCCTTTTTATTTAAATGGTCCCGTGGTACGACAACTTGGTTATTTTACCAACATAGTAATTTCGGGAAATATAGATGTTGATATTAAAACTGGAGTGCAAAATTCAGAAGTAGTGCTAACAGGCGATAAAGAAACCATTAAACAAGTCCAGATATCACAAAAAAACGGCACGCTTACAATGGGATTGGCGCCACAATTTTTTGTTTCCTATAGTGGCCCCGCACGCGTTCATGCAGAAATTCTTACACACTATTTAAATAATTTAACTCTCAAAAAATATTCTGGACATTTGCAGGCGATAAACTTAAATGTTCCTTACTTTAATGCTAATTTAGATCATTCAGGAACTGTTTTATTGAGTGGTAAAATTGGGCTTGATGACTTAAAAGTGAGCGGTAGCGGAGTCACAAAAATTGCAGGGGTGGATAGTGAGTCCTTATCCATTTATATGCAAGACAAGCCGGCGGTTGATATGACCGGTGTGGCTAATGTCCAGCTTATTAATGCATCAGGAAGTGGCCGTTTGCGTTTATATTGGGTCGATAGTAGTGATTTATCTATTGTACAAAGCGGTAAGACATGGGTTGAATTGGCTGGTATTGCTAATCATGTCATGATCCATTTAAAAGATTCTGCTCATTTCGATGGACGCTACCTGCGTACGATTGTGGGTTATGCAAAAACACAAGATAAGTCAGTGGCAGATGTTCAGTTCTTAAGATCACAAGCTGTGCTTGCAAATGATAATAGTACTATTAGTTTTTATGGGCAACCTCCTTATAAAGCAGATTTTATGGCGCGAAATGGGGCAGTGTTGGATATGGATGATCATTAGTATACTCTTCTTCAATTTTCGGTTATGGCTAAGATAAGAGATTTTGAACAGGTTCTTAAGCGCATGGGGCAAATAGGGCGTTATGCAGTACCTCTTTGTCTTACCAATGTCTTGGCAATGGCAGTTTTGTTTTTTGTTACCATGATGTTGGCTAAACTAGGAAAGACAGAATTAGCCGCGCTAGCCATTGCCAATACGTGTAATATTACCTTAAGTGCTTTTCTCAATTCTTGTCTCTATTCCACCAGTATTTTGATTGGGCAGCATCATGCAAAAAAAGATAAAATGGAAGTGGCTAGTCTCATGTGGAATAGTATTTGGCTTGCAATTTTTCTCGGTTTCATTGGAATGGTACTGCTATGGTTTATGGATAAATTTTTATTATTTATCGGTGAACCACAATTATTAGTGGATAATACCGTAACTTATTTTCATTTTGCGGCATTAAGTATGATACCTTTATTATTAAGTGCTGCAATTGCTCAAATTTATAATGGTTTGGGTAAACCTATTGTTGGCACTACAATTCTGGGTGTTCGTTTACCTGTCACCATATATTTCTGTTATGAGCTTATTTTAGGACATTATCATTTAGGTTTAGCAGGTGCCTCTTTAGGATTATTAATTTCACAGTTAATTAGCTTAGTAATTGTAGCAATTTATATTCGCTTTAGCTTCATTTGGACCTATTTTCAGTTGAAAGTGCAACGTTGGAATATTAAAAAAGTACAACAAATTTTTAATATGGGTATTCATATTGGATTGCAGTTTTTAGGTGAGCTAATGGCGATTAGTGGCGCAACATTTTTACTGGGTTATTTAGGCAGTAATGCCCTAGCAAGTTCGCAAATTGTTGCACAATACGGCGTACCCTTAGTGATGATCATTTTAGGCGTTGCTCAAGCGCTCTCCATTCGAATAGGTGAAGCCTGTGGGAGAGAAGAATACGACTCTATCAGTTCATACACTCAAGCGGCTTTTTGCCTTATTTCAGGAATATTATTCATTTGTGCGATTATATATGCTTTAATGCCTTACGAAATTATGTCATTTTTTATTAATATTAAAGATGCCAATAATCATGCATTGATCCAGTTAACTTTATGGTTTATTGTGATCATGTTTCCTACATTGTTTTTTGATGGCATTAAAAATGTTCTAACAGGAACGTTAAGAGGGCTCAACAATGTAAAAGCCCCCATGATTATTGGTACATTGAGTTTGTGGTTGGTTGGATTGCCTGTTTGCTACCTGGTTGGTATTTATTATGAATGTGGTCCTATCGGTTTACGTATTGGTTTTTCTTTCGGATATATAACAGCTGCCCTTAGTTTGTGGATTTATTATACTCGATTATGCGCTAAGGGCTTACCAATCAAACATTAACATTAATACTACCATTGTAAATGGGGTGTCTGAGGAGGTTATTCTGTTGACCTTAAATTTTTACCAGAGTACTCTTAAAATAAAATTAAACATTAAACAGAAAATGCATTACATCGCCGTCTTGTACAATGTAACTTTTGCCTTCTACCCTTAGTTTTCCTGCTTCTTTGGCACCTTGTTCACCACCATGTTTTACAAAATCTTCATAAGCAATCACTTCAGCACGAATGAAGCCTTTCTCAAAATCAGTATGAATGACTCCGGCCGCTTGAGGTGCTGATGCTCCTTTGTGGTAAGTCCATGCTCGGACTTCTTTGGGGCCAACGGTAAAATAAGTTTCTAAATTTAATAATGCATAACCCGCTCGAATTAGGCGAGTTAATCCTGGTTCCTCTAAACCTAATGAAGACAGAAAATCTTTTTGATCAGCTGGTTCTAATGAGGCAATTTCAGACTCAATCGCCGCACATACTGGGACGACTTTCGCATTTTCTGTTTGAGCCAATGCTTTAACTTTTTCAAGATAAGGATTATTTTCGAATCCACTTTCGTTCACATTTGCAATATACACAACTGGTTTAGCTGTGAGTAAAGCATAATTTTTAATGACTTCGGCTTCTTTTTCATCAAGAGAGAGATTTTTTATCCATTTTCCTTGCTCAAGCGTTGCTTTAATTTTTTCCAGCACTTCTTTTTCAAAAACTAATGCTTTATCGCCACTTTTACTGTTTTTTTGCGCTTTTAATAATAAACGTTCAATTGAGTCTAAATCAGCAAGCGCTAACTCTGTATTAATAATTTCAATGTCTCGGATAGGATCTACATGGCCATCTACGTGCACAACATCACCATTATCAAAACAGCGAACGACATGCACAATGGCATCCGTTTCACGAATATGTGCAAGAAATTGATTGCCTAAACCTTGGCCCTGAGAGGCACCTTTGACTAGTCCCGCAATATCCACAAACTGCATAGTGGTAGGAACAACACGTTGTGGTTTGGCCATTTCTGCCAATTTATTCAAACGAATATCGGGAACTGTAACCATGCCTACATTGGGTTCAATGGTACAAAAAGGATAATTAGCAGCTTCCACTCCCGCTTGTGTGAGCGCATTGAATAAGGTTGACTTACCTACGTTAGGCAGACCTACTATACCACATTTAAATCCCATTATTCTCTCCACTAATTCTAAATTATATTTACGATGCCAATTTATTGAGTATGCAATTCAGTCATTGCTTTTTGTATACTGCCATTGACAACTTCATTCATCACACGCGCTGCGTCAGCAATAGAAGCGTCAATAAGATCTCTATCGCCTCGAGGCGGAGCACCTAACACATAATGTAATACTTGCTCTTTTTGTCCTGGGTGCCCAATTCCTATCCGCAAACGAGCAAACTCAGCACTTCCTAGAGATTGCGTTATATCGCGTAAGCCATTATGTCCACCATGCCCTCCGCCCATTTTCAAACGAGCAATACCCACAGACAAATCTAAGTCATCGTGAGCAATTAAAATTTCTTCAGGTTTATAATTATAAAAATGAGCAATTGCTTGAACCGCACGTCCACTATTATTCATAAACGTAGTGGGATAGGCTAATAAACAAGTCTGAGAATCTATTTGGATTGAAGCTAAGAGACTATGAAATCGCTTTTCTAATTTGAATGTTTTATGTGAGACACCGGCAAGATATTCGATAAACCAAACACCTGCATTGTGGCGTGTTTTTTCATATGTAGGACCTGGATTTCCCAGGCCCACAATTAACTTGAGCATTTTTTAAAATTATTACTCTTCGGCTGTTTTTTCGCCTTCAGTCTCAGCTACAGTAGGAACTGCAACTGCTTCAGGAGCCTCTGTAGAAATTTCTTCCTCTACTTTGGGCATGTGAATGCTAGCAACAGGAAGGTTATGTAATTCATCTTTCACATCCACAGTCAAAGCAACATGCTTCGGTAGCTTAACTTCAGAAAGATGCAGAATTTGATCTAATTCTAAATGGCTTAAATCAACTTCAATAAATTCAGGTAAATCTTTTACCTTACATTCAACTTCTAATTCACCCATAATGTGAGACACGAGTCCACCGAGTTTAACAGCGTTGGATTCAGATGCTTTAATAAAATGTAAGGGTACTTTTTTGATAATGACATCATCACCAGAGACACGTTGCAAGTCAATATGTAATATTTGAGCTTTATAAGGGTGACGTTGAATAGCTTTTACAAGTACAGTTTCAATATCTTTTTTTGCTTTACCATCCATGTGAATGTGTAACATGCTCGTATAGAAAGACTCATGTTCCATAACTTTTTTCAAGACATTAGCGTCCAGTGTAATATTTAATGGATCTTTGTGAGCTCCATAGATAATGCCTGGGACTTTGTTTTGCAAACGACGTAGGCGGCGGCTCGCACCTTTCCCTATATCACTTCGCTGTTCTGCATTTAATTCGATTGTTTTTGACATGATTTGCTCCAATTTACTGCAATGATTGTTGGCCAATGCGCCAATCTATTGTCGGTTAACGTGCGACCCATTAACCACGGGCCAAGAATTATACGCAGTTCATTACGCCATTGCAAATGTTTTTTTGATCGATTATAATCCATCCCTAATCTTAAGATTTTTGGTAGATATTTTGGAGAAAATGCCCATGTATGCGGTAATAAAAAGTGGTGGCAAACAATATCGTGTTGAAGTAGGCCACGTGTTAAAGTTGGAAACCTTGCCCTTGGTGGAAGGATCTGTTGTCAAGTTTGATGAAGTATTAATGGTTGCTGATGGCGATGATGTCCATGTTGGCACACCTCATGTAAATCATGCCTCTGTTCAAGCTGAAGTTTTATCTCACGGACGCCACAAGAAGATTCGTATTTTAAAGTTCCGTCGTCGTAAACATCATATGAAACGAATGGGACATCGTCAGAACTATACTGAAGTGAAAATTACTGCAATTAATAAAGCAGCTTAATTTTTCTCAATAATTAATTTATAGGTAGATTAAAAAATGGCTCATAAAAAGGCAGGCGGTAGTACACGTAACGGTCGCGATTCGAATCCTAAGTATTTAGGTGTTAAACGATTTGGTGGTGAATTAATTCAGGCTGGCACTATTATTCTTCGTCAGCGTGGTACACAATATCATCCTGGTGTTCATGTAGGTATTGGTCGTGATCATACTTTATTTGCAACAACGGACGGTTATGTTCGATTTGTGAAAAAAGGTGCATTTAATCGTACTTATGTGATGATTGACCCTTTTATGCCTGCAGTGGAAGATACTGAAACTGGGGCTGACGCCTAAAAAGCATAAAATAATGAAATTTATTGATGAAGCTCAAGTAACGGTTTCTGCTGGAAAAGGTGGAAATGGATGCATGAGCTTCAGACGAGAAAAATTTGTTCCCAGAGGCGGCCCTGACGGTGGTGATGGCGGTGATGGCGGTAGTGTTTATTTTGAAGCAACGCCACAGCTGGGAACATTAATAGATTTTCGTTATCGACGTTCGTATCAGGCTGAAAATGGCCAAGCTGGAATGGGAAAACAGCAAACAGGAAAAAAAGGAGAAGATCTGATTATTCCTGTTCCTGTGGGAACAGTGATTTATGATCAAGAAACAGGCGACTGCCTTGGAGATCTAGCTACACCTTATCAATCCTTCTTAATTGCGCAAGGCGGTTTTCATGGTTTGGGTAACGCGCGTTTTAAAAGCAGTGTTAATCGTGCTCCTCGGCAAACCTCTCCGGGAAGTTTAGGGGAAAAGAAACATCTTCGCTTGGAACTACAATTGCTTGCTGATGTTGGCCTTTTAGGACTTCCTAATGCGGGAAAATCAACACTTATTCGCGCTGTTTCTAGTGCAAAACCTAAAGTAGCCGATTATCCTTTTACAACCATGCGTCCTCATTTAGGTGTTGTTCGCATGGCTGAGCAACAATCTTTTGTGATGGCTGATATTCCAGGTGTTATTGAAGGTGCTGCAGAGGGTGCAGGGTTGGGACTACGTTTCTTAAAACATTTATCACGCACAAAATTTCTATTGCATCTTATTGATATTGCACCTCCAGGAGGTGAAGATCCGCTTGATTCAGCGAAAACTATCGTAGAAGAACTAAAACTCTATGATCCTGCATTAGCAGAAAAGCCTCGATGGCTTGTTTTTACTAAAATTGATTTAGTTGAGCCTGAAATCAAAGAAAATATTATTCAACATGTTCTGAATGGTTTATCTTGGAATGCTCCTGTATTCCAAATCTCCGCTGTGCAACAATTAGGCACAGAAGCCCTTTGTCATGCTATTATGCAAGAGTTGAATAATCAAAAAGAAGAAATTATTCTCGAATCACAATAATAGAAAGCTCGCCTGAAAAATTTTGCCAAATTTTATCTGCAGTATAAACAGGCAAAGATAAGTGAAGTCCCAACGCTAAACAAGCACGGTCACCTAGTGAAAGCCCTAAATGAGATGTTTCATTTCGAAGTGTTGCTGCTTTTTCTGCTAACAACAAATCAAATGGAACAATTTGATTTACAAGGGTGCTTACCATCATACTTCCTTCTTCGGGAAGAATATTTAGTTTTTTATAGAGCTCAGCGATAACCTCAGAAGCATTAACCGCAGATATTTTTGAGCCTGTTAAAACTTTTTCGACTTTTTCAGCACCTGGCTCATTATTTAACAAAGCTAACAGGGCAGAAGCATCTAATACACACTCACTCATCGAGATCTTTCTCCATTTTGCGTGTTTCTTTCAAAGAATCTACTAAAGAAATATGTTTTTTATTGACGTTTTTTATACGTTCTTGAAATTGCTTTAAAGAAGTTTTTAAAGGAACAACTTTAAGCTCTTTATCTAAAATAAAAAGTAGCTGATCACCTTTTGTTATGCCTAACTGTTCTCTAATTTTTATAGGAAGAACTAAACGTCCGTTTTCTTTAACGGTGATTTTATATTCTAGATGCATGACATTCTCCAATTTCTACCATAATTAAATTATTGTTAAAAAATAATAAAATGTCAATTTAAAATAATTGCCATTAACAATGTAGTTTTTTCATTATTGAATTGATTTAAGACACCCATTTTGTTAGTTTTGTGGGTGTCTTAAATTATTAGATATTAGGGGAATGTATGAAAGCAATTACGCTAACTCAATTTGGTGAACCCGATGTTTTACGTATAGAAGAGCGGAAAAAGCCTGTGCCTAAATCTGAGGAGTTGTTGATTGAGGTGCATGCTTCAGCATTAAATCGAGCCGATTTATTACAACGTCGAGGCAAATATCCGCCTCCGGAAGGGGCCTCTGATATTTTAGGGATTGAAATTGCTGGACAAGTGGTTGCATGCGGTGACAAAGTAGAAAATTTTAAACCGGGTGATCGTGTATTTGGTTTAGTGGGCGGCGGTGGTTATGCCGAATATTGTGTGATTGATCACGGTTTAGCCTTAAAAATTCCTGAAAACTGGACGTATTCAGATGCTGCAGGCGTTATTGAGGCTTTTGTGACAGCCAATGAAACTATTTTTGAACTGGGAGAATTGGTTTCAGGTCAAAGTATCATGATTCATGCAGGAGGGAGTGGGGTGGGAACGGCAGGAATTCAAATGGCTCACTTACTAGGGGCTGAAATTTGGACAACTGCGGGATCTGAGAAGAAAATTCAAAAGGCAGTGCAATTGGGTGCGAAAGAAGGCATTAATTATAAAATTTATGATTTTGAAAAAATTATTCTAGAAAAAAACTTTGGTCAAGGAGTAGATGTTGTGGAAGATTTTATTGGCGCCGGTTATTTTGAGAAAAATTTATCTATTTTAAAACCTGGAGGTAGACTGATTCAAGTGGGATTGATGCGCGGAAGTAGGGTTGAATTAGATTTGCGTGTAATATTAGATAAATGTGTGCAAATCAAAGGTTTTATTTTACGTAAACGGTCATTAGAAGAAAAACGAGCAATGGTTAAACGCTTTGCAGAGCGATGGATGTCTGCTTTAGAAAAAGGAAAAATTAAACCGATTATTGATTCTATTTTTCCGGTTAGTATGGTGCAAGATGCGCATCGTTATATGGAAGCCAATAGTAATTTTGGAAAGGTGGTGTTGAGTTGGGATGATCTGATATAATTCTTTCTAAAATTCAATACAAGGTAACCCATGACAAGATATTTTCTAGGTTTTGAGCAACCCATTGCGGAGCTTGAAGCAAAAATTGAAGAATTAAGAATGATGGATGGTGAAGGTGATATTAATCTTCATGAGGAAGTAGCACGTTTAGAACGTAAATGTACGGATTTAACGCGAAGTATTTTTCGTAATCTAACACCATGGCAAGTGGCCCAGTTAGCCAGACATCCGTTGAGACCACAAACGATGGATTATATTGAAGCTATTTTTACAGATTTTGATGAGTTGCATGGAGACAGGCAATCTTCTGAGGGCCCTGTTATCGTGGGTGGCACAGCTCGTTTAAATGGTCAGCCTGTTATGGTTTTGGGGCATCAAAAGGGGCGAAAAACGAAAGAAAAAGTCTATCGTAATTTTGGTATGGCTTCGCCCGAAGACTATCGAAAAGCATTGCGATTAATGAAAATGGCCGAAAAATTTCAATTGCCTATTTTCACCTTGATAGATACGGCAGGAGCCTATCCTGGTATTAATGCCGAAGAACATAATCAAAGTGAAGCCATTGCGCGAAATCTGTTAGAAATGGCAGAGCTTAAAACACCTATTATTTGCACCGTCATTGGAGAAGGTGGTTCAGGAGGGGCATTAGCTATTGGTGTTGGCGATAAAGTATTCATGTTGGAAAATAGCATTTATTCCGTGATTTCTCCGGAAGGATGTGCTTCAATTTTATGGAAAAATGCTGAGAAAGCTGAAGTGGCGGCTGAAGCAATGGGTATTACGGCTGAACGTCTTTTATCGCTGGGTTTAATTGATGGCATCATTAAAGAGCCACTGGGTGGCGCTCATCGAGAACCCCAAATAGTTATGGAAGTGCTAAAGAAACAGTGGATAGATACATTGAGAGAGTTTGATAAACAGCCATGGGATGTTTTATTGAATAACCGGTATCAAAAGTGGATGAATTTGACACGCAATTAGGCTCGCAATTAGCTTCCACGTTAGGCTCATTTAATCGCATTTATGTAGGTTTTAGCGGTGGACTAGATTCGTGTGTGTTGTTGCATGTATTGTCTCAGAAGCCTTTGTTACGTAGGAAAATAACCGCGATTCATATTAATCATCATATTAGTCCTTATGCAGATAATTGGGCAGTTTTTGCTCAAAAAACTGCTCAATTTTTGCAAATTCCTTGTGAAATTTTTTCTGTGGTATTAGATAAAAAAAGTAATCTTGAAGAGTCTGCACGAGAGGCTCGATACGCAATTTTTTCTTCACTTTTACAAAATAGCTTGGATGTCCTAATCTTAGCTCATCATCAAAATGATCAAGCAGAAACACTGCTTATGCATTTGTTTCGCGGAGCGGGTATTGACGGGTTAGCAGGTATTCCCGAATGGCGAAGATTAGGCAAAGGTCAAATTTATCGACCTTTTTTACAGTTATTACGTGCCGATTTAGAGCATTATGCGAAAGAAAGAAAGTTGGCATGGATAGAGGATGAAAGTAATCGTAATCTTCATTTTGATCGCAATTTTTTACGACATCAAATTATTCCTCAATTAGAGAAGCGCTGGCCTGGCTTGATCCCTAACCTTTGTAGAAGTGCGCGACATTGTTCTCAAGCAAAACAATATATTCAGACAGACATCATTCAAATATTAGAAGAAATCGTTGATAAAGAACAACGCTTATCTATTCGGGTTTTGCTATCGTATTCTCGTGACACTCAATGTTTTGTGTTGCGAGAGTGGTTGGGGTGTCAAGGTTTTAAGAAACCCAGTCAGAATAAAATAGAACGTATTTTAGATGAGCTTATAGTCGCCAAACCTGATGGGCAGCCATTTGTTGGATGGAGAGAAGGGCAAGTGCGTCGATATCAAGGATTACTTTATGCAATATCCGTTGCGAATGAAAAAAAATACGATTTCGGCTTGCAAGAAAAACTAGCGGAATTAAAAAAACAATATCCCGAGGCTAAGTTTGAAATTCGCTATCGCCAGGGAGGGGAAACTATGCAGTGGCATGGTCAAACTCATTTGCTGAAAAAATTGTTACAAGAATGGAAAGTGCCTCCTTGGGAGCGTAATTGTATTCCACTGATCTATAAAGATAATGTATTGATAGAGGTATTTGTCTAGGTAAATTTCGTTCTAGCAAGGCACCAGACATCTATCATTAAATGAGAGTTTTCCTTTTTGAGTGTCTTACATAGTTCTGAAACAGTCTCTCCGGTCGTAATCACGTCATCCAAAATGGCAATGTGTTGATAAAGTATTTTCTTGGCCTGAAATACATTTTTTATATTTTCTTTGCGCTCTTTAAAGGGTAAGTCCGATTGAGGCTGTGAGTGTTTTATACGCCGGCAGGTATTCAGTTTAACAGGAATAGATAGTTGATGAGATAAAATTTTAGCAAGTTCATAAACTTGATGATAACCCCGTTCTCGAAGTCGTTTAGGATGTATTGGCATGGGAATAATGCAGTTGGGATACGCTGTATTCTGATAATGAGTTTGTATTTTTTCTGCCATTAAATTACCTAAAATGGGCGTTAAAGAGAGTTTTTGATTAAATTTATAATCATGAATGAGGGTTTGAATAGGTTCTTCATACCAAAAACAAGGAATCGTCTGTTGATAAAGCGGAGGAGAAATTAAGCATTGCCCACAAATGTTTTTTTGCGGTAAAGCATTGCCACAAATCGTACAAAAAAATTCGGTATGAGACAAAAAATTTTGACAAGCTTTGCAAAGCGTCTTTTTCCTGAACTTTTGGTCTCTGAATTTTTGTTGGCAAAGATAGCAAGAAGAACGAAAGTGAAAAATGGTTTTTATCGATTGGACTATGGCTTTCATGATATGATTATATCCTATGATTAATAAAGATATCCAGCAAGCTTTTAATAAAGCAGCTAAAACATATAAAAACTCGGCAGTGATTTGTCAGGCGACAGGCGAACGGTTGTTATCTCGTTTAGATTACATGCGTTGTGATCCGCAAGTAATTTTGGATGTGGGTTGTGGTTTAGGCCAATATTCAATGGCATTAGCCGAACGCTACCCTAAGGCGCAAGTGGTAGCATTGGATTTTGCTGAAAAGATGATTCAAGAAGGACAAAAGCTTCAAACTCAGCCAACACATTCATGGCTCATTGGTAACATGACCAGTTTACCTTTTTCTGCAGAATCTGTAGATATGATTTTTGCGAATCAATCCATTCAAGATATTGAAAATTTATCTCAACTTTTTAAAGAATTTCATCGTATATTAAGACCTAATGGCGTGTTACTTTTTGCCACTTTAGGGCCAGACTCTTTTAAAGAATTAAAAGCGGCCTGGGCTTGTGTAGATACTTACGGTCATATCAATGAATTGAAGGATTTACATATTTTGGGAGATGGTTTAATGTCCCAGCAATTTATGCAGCCTGTGATGGATAAAGAGGAAATGGCACTGCATTATCGTGAGCCCCAAAAGTTAATGAACGATTTGAAAGAACAAGGCAGCTATAATATTCATCCTTTAAGACGTCGTGGTTTAATGGGTATTGATGCTTTGGATTATCTTTTTGAGCATTTAGAAAAACAGAGCAAAGAGGCAGGTAAAATTGCGCTGACTTACGAAGTTATTTATGGTCACGCTTGGCGTGGTGAAAAAAAATCACAGTACAATGCTGAAACAGGCGAAACTTTTATTAGTTTAGACAAGCTGCGACGTTCATCAATTTAAGTCTTACTTAATAATAAGTTGTTATGATTACTGAAGTGGTGCACTGGGTAATCAACGACAGGAGACGGACATTTCTGTTAACAGTTCAGCAAGCGCAAATATGAATGCTGGGATTGCCAGGCTCGACAGAAAATAATGGAGAAAATTCACCTAATTCATGGGCTTTGCGTAAAAAAGAAGAAAAATTGTTTTTTGTAAAGTCATACAGCTCTTGGTAACTTTGAATCACAAAATACACCGACTGCATTTGATCAATGCGATAAGGAGTCCGCAAAGCAACAAGAGTATTAAACAATTGTCGTTGAGGTAGTGGACTTTCTACTGCATAAGCTGTTTCGCCAATAGAGGAAAGAATACCGCCACCATAAATACGTAAACCTTTATCGGTCAGAATTAAACCAAATTCGACGGTAAACCAAAAAAGTCGTTGAAGAAGAGGCCAATCACTCTTGTCACAAGCTAATACTAGCTTTGCATATTCCTGAACAAAATCTGCGAATACAGGCTCTGTTAACATAGGACAATGCCCAAATAATTCATGAAAAATATCTGGTTCTTTAATATAATTTAATTCTTCCATTGTGCGAATAAAAGTGGCAGCAGGAAATTGGCGATGGGCCAAAAGAGTAAAAAACTCTTCTGCTGAAATTAAAGCGGCAACGGGATGCACAGACCACCCTGTAAGTGCATCTAATCTTTTATTGACCTCAGGGAGTTGCGGAATCGCTTTTTCATTGAGTTTAAGTTTTTCTAAGCCATGTAAGTATTCATCACAAGCACGTCCTTGCACAATTTTAATTTGCCTTTCATAAAGGGTGTTCCATATATGATTTTCCTCTGTTGCATACGTAATAAAACCTTTGGTATCAGGTTTTTTGGAGACATATCGACTGTGAAATTCAATGGAGTCCATAATATTTTCCCCTTATATAAAAATAAATAATTATAAGCGTATCAAAAAATCAAAGGAAAAGACAAGCTATACGAATTTACTTTAGAAGAATAGTGTGTCGAAGCGTGAAAAAATTAACGCTAAGTTAATTTTTGTGTGTTAGGATAGCAGGCATTGGGACTTGAAAATGATGAAATAACAGATGAAAGAAAAACTAACGCAATTAATTAATACAATCAACGCTTTACAACTGCCTGATACCACTTATCTTGATGAGGTTGTCTATACACAAATAGAAAAAGCTCGAGATAATCTGGAAAAATATTTAGCAGAACTAATTTTGGAACTGAAGCAGGTTGATGCAATTACCTTAGAAGATGAGAATAAATTCACAGACTTTGCTGAAAAGTTATTTGTATTCATATCAAGCATTCAAGATAATGGAGTGCTGATAAATGTTAACTGTCTCGATCAAACTATCAATGCTTTGAGAAACATTGGAGGAAATTTTTCCATAATGGAAAACTACGGCCGATTGGATGCTGCTCTCTCGCCACTTGAGCAAATGGTCATACAATCTGAAGAATATATGCAAAGTTTATATCAAGATAGGGTAGTCAAATCTAAATCTATTGAAGCACCTGAAGCATCTCGGGTTAGTCAAATTTCATCAGATAAACTCAATTCTTTCAATGACAATGATTTTGTATTTGTTGATCCCGGTTCTATCGACGATGATTATTTTGAGAGTTCTCAACGGCTTGCTGCACGTATACATACTACAAATTTTTCTCCTCCTCCTACAATCATACGTTCCAAAGAATATGTTGGAGAATTTAATGGACAAGAAATTCCCTTTGCAAGAAAACGTGTTAGGGGTGATGGGAATTGTGCTCTGTATGCGTTAGGCTTCGAACCACAAGAGATTCATTACATACGTCAAGATATGGCGAGGAAATTAAAAATCGAAAATGAATTAAATCCAGCCATTCGTCAGCGATTTCACGTTATTATTGAGACTCTCTTATCTTTAGAAGGGTTTACAAATCCTGAATTTGCCCAACTTAAAGAAAATTTTGATGACTTTGATTTAGCCTATGATACATATAACAGAACGCTGATGGAAAAATATGGTGCTTATGAAGAGGTAAATGGGGAGGGTGACGCTCATGAAAATCGGATAGAGCGTGATGAAAGATTTCTTGATTTGCTTGAAAATAAGATTTTAGCCTGTCAAGAATATCTTAACTCAGGTTCTGTGGATGATTTTTCTGAAGATATTCAGGCTATAGTTTTATCTTTATCTCCAGAGGATATTCCTGCCTATAAGCGAGAGCTACAAGCAGAGATAGATGCGCTAAAAGGATTGTGTGAAATGCGTAACGGAGCAGAGCAAGATAAAAAAGCATTTTGCACACGTCCGGATATTTTTACTCGTTATGCAGATCTTCTAGGTGATGCTCGTCAAGCTTTGTGGGTTGACGTAGAAAGTATGAAATTTTACGCGGAAAAATGTGGTATCCGCCTGTTTATTTGGCAAGAAGATCCAACTAAAAGCAACAGTGCATTCAAGCAGGCCGTAAAAAATACTTATGCATCATCTGTGCCAGAAATTGAAGCGCGAAGAACGCTACATGTATTGTATGCAGGGGAGGCTGGACAAACGGATCATTTTGATATTTTGGAGGATGCACGAACACTGACATTAAAAGCAGAGGCAACTCGTTTGGTAGAAAATAGCGTTGCAGCGGGAGTGGTAAATTTTCCATTTACTTCTAGGCCACTGGCGAGACGCCCGCGAAATGTATCTTTATCAAGAAATGCAGACGGAACATTCATGTTGCATCAACCTGAATCATTAATGGCAGATGATAGATATCCGCAGAATGTTACTTCTCGTGAGAAAAGTAGATCTATGCTAACATCCAGTTTGATGGCTACACAGTGGGAGCAACGAAATCCTCATGACAACGCACAGAGGCCAAATGTGACTGGTTGTGCAATAAATAGGTTTCCTGGAAACACCCAAATTTGAATAGACTTCTTGCTGGGGTTTGAATCTTGCGGCGTCAGTAAGACCGAATTTAACTACGCTAAAAATATAAGTATTTTACGTTTGAATGATCATTTTAATGGCCACAATGAGCAATATGCACGCGAATGATTTACGTAAAATGTGTGTGGGAAGTAAATGACCAACTTTAACGCCTAATGGTGCAAGAATAGGGCTTGGAATAGCAATGCCTAAAACAGCTGGCCAATATACAAAGCCAGTGCTCCAGGCAAGAGGAGTTGGATGATAATAGCCTAAAACAAGTAAGCCAGCAGTTCCTGTGAGTGTTAAGAGAAGTGCAACTGCTGTTGTTGTGCCGATAACTTTGCGCATATCCATGTGGTAGTGGTTGAGGATCGTGCCAATCATGGTTCCCCCAGCAACACCAACCAAAACAGAGATGATGCCTGTTATAAATCCCCAAAGTGATAATCCTAGGGGACCCGGCAAATCTTCTCCAATATTGGCAGTCTTTTTTTGGAAAAACATTTGCATCCCAAAGCCTAAACAGGCGCAACCAAAAATTATTTTGAGATAAGCATTCGAAAGATAAAACAAAATGATTGGGCCAACTAAAAGAGAGCCGATAATAATTCCAACAGAAAATCTTTTAAAAATGAGCCATTCAATATTGTTTTGTTTGTGTTGGGAGTGTAGGGAAAAGGCTAAATTGATGACAGCTCCCGCCATGGATGTCCCTATAACCATATGCATCAAGTAGTCAGGAGGCATGATGTGAAAATACGCAAAAATGAATGAAAGAGCCGGAACAATAATGAGTCCTCCCCCAATACCAAGGAGGCCGGATAAAAAACTGGAAATAATACCAGTAAGTAAATAAGTAAGTAGTGTTATCATGCTGTGGTCAATAAATTTTTGGCGGAGAGGGTGGGATTCGAACCCACGTGGAGCCTTTGGGGTCCCCATCCGATTTCGAGTCGGCGCCGTTGTGACCGCTTCGGTACCTCTCCTAATATTATTTTAAATTATGCCTAATCGACGAGCTGCTTCTTCATAAGATTCAATGAAGTTACCTAAGTCTTGGCGAAAACGATCTTTATCGAATTTTTTTCGTGTTGTTTTATCCCAAACGCGAGAACCATCCAAGGTAAATTCATCGCCTAAACAAAGTTGCCCATTATATCGCCCAAATTCTAATTTAAAATCCACCAAAATAAAACCTGCTTTATCAAATAAAGGTAATAGTAGGTGATTAATTTTATAAGAAAGTGATTCGAGCGCTGTAATTTCTTTAGAGGTTGCCCAGCCAAAAGTAATAATATGAGAGTTATTGATAAAGGGATCACCTAAAGTATCATTTTTATAATAAAACTCAAATAATGGGGGAGTAAGCTTTTCTCCTTCAGGAATGGCTAAACGTTTGCATAATCCTCCAGCAGCATAGTTTCTTACCACGCATTCAATCGGCAGCATTTCAAGTTTTTTAACTTGTGATGTCGTCTCTGATAATCTTTTTTCGAAGTGGGTAAGAATGCCCGACTCCGAAAGGTAGGTCATAATGAATGCATTAAAGGCATTATTAATTTTTCCTTTGTGTTCAAAAGAACCTAACTTTATACCATTAAATGCGCTAGCATCATTACGAAATTCCATCACAAAATAGTCAGGAGATTCTGTGGCGTATAATGTTTTTGCTTTGCCTGAGTACAGCACTTGGCTCATGTTAAAGGACCTTCAGTGGTTGTTTGAGTATCAGCGTCAGTTGCCGTAGGAGTTTCTTGAGACGCTGTAATATCAGAGACTTTTTTATCTTTATCAAGAATACTTCCTGGAGGGGGCGGAGCATCTCTAGAAGGAGGATTTTTGGCTGCAGGCGGAATAACGTAAGCATCGCTCAATTTGCTGGAGGTTAAAGGAGGAGGGACGGTCACCCCTGGACCATCTTTTGCCTTAGAATAGGCGACTTGTTGTTTGTGGTAATAGCTTTCTTCGCCAAATAAAGAGCAGCTAGCTAAGCTAAGTAATGCAATAACTAATAATGGCTTTTTTAAACACATTGTATAATTCCTCTTTTTAAATGCAACCTGCTGTTTGCATAGCAGCCATTAAAGTTGCTTGATGTTTAAGACTTAAGACAGTTAATGGAAGTCGAATTTCTTCAGAAATAAGCCCCATTTTGTTTAATGCCCATTTAGCAGGAATTGGGTTTGCTTCCAAGAAAAGCGCTTGATGTAAGGGTAATAGCTTTTTTTGAATCATATCTGCGCGCTCTTCTTCGTGATTTAGACTAGCATCACATAATGAGCGCATAGGTTCAGGAACAACATTCGCAGTCACTGAAATGACACCGTGTCCGCCAAGGCGCATAAATTCCCGTGCGGTTGTGTCATCTCCGCTCAGGAGATCTAATTGGCCAACAGAATGCTGGCTAACAGCACTTTTAATAGTTTCAATCCGTTCCAAGTTACCTGTGGCTTCTTTAACACCAATAATATTGGCAAAGGCGCTTAAACGTCCAATGGTTTCGGGAAGTAAGTCACAAGCTGTGCGTGAGGGAACATTATATAAAATGATAGGGATAGCGGCATTTTGGGCAATGTGACTGTAATGCCAATATAAGCCTTCTTGAGTTGGTTTGATATAAGCCGGTGTCATAATAAGAGCGGCATCTGCGCCTAACTCCATGGCCATTTGTGTTAACTCAAGGGTATGCTGTGTGGATTGAGACGATGTCCCAGCAATCACGGGAACACGTTCACGAGCCTCTTCTATGACATGGTGAATAACCAATTTTTTTTCTGCATCAGAAAGAGTGCCTGACTCTCCTGTTGTTCCTGCCGCAACAATGGCTTGAGTGCCTCGTTGAATATGAAAATCAACAAGAAAGCGTAGACGTTCAATATCTACTTTATCTTGTTGCATCGGGGTGACTAGTGCTACGATGCTGCCGCTGAACATGGTGATGCAAATCTCCAAAATGTCGTCATTAAACCGAATATAATACTGTAGAACATTCAAAAAAAATAGAGTATAATTGAAAATTTTTAGATAATTAGAGAATATAAAAAATATGCAGACAACGGTTGAAACAGTATTTCCCAAAGTTCGTGCCATCGTGGCAGATGTTTTGGCGATTGAAGAAGACGATATTCATTTGAATAGCCGTTTGATTGGTGATTTAGGTGCTGAATCTATTGATTTTTTAGATTTTATTTTTCAGTTAGAACGCGAGTTTAAAATTAAAATTCCTCGCGGACAATTAGAAAAAAAAGCACGGGGCTCTTTAGATGAAAGTGAATTTGAAGAAGGTGGAGTCATTACTGATAAAGGGATTCAAGCATTAAAAACTTTTCTCAGCGAAGTACCTGAAGAGGCATTTTCTAAAAAAATGAAAACGAGTGAAATTCCTCTATTATTTACAGTGGAAACTTTTTGCAAGCTCGTTGTCAGTGCTTTATCTGAGAAAGGGGATTAATGAGCTTTCTCTTTGTTGATAGAATTTTACGGATGGATGAGGGAGTATTCATCCAAGGTATTAAACAAGTCACTTTTTCGGATTTGTTTTTGTGCCCTTCTTTAAAAAATTCTAAACAACAATTAATGCCTTCTGTTATTGGTGAAACACTGGGTCAGCTCGGTGCCTGGTGTGCTATGCATGCTTATGGGTTTAGATTGCGCCCTGTAGCGGGCGTTGTTTCTGCTGTGCATATTCATGGTGAAGCTTGTGTGGGCGATGCCATATTATTAGAAACAACTATCGATGCATTAGATGAAACTGCTGTTGAATATCATAGTGTAGCTACAGTATGTGGAACGCCCATTTTTTCTATCGAAAGTGCCTTGGGTCCTATGCTTCCTATGGACGACTTTATTGATCCCATGGAAGCGAAAATGCAGTTTCATCAAATTTATCGACCAGGTGAATGGGATGATTCGTCAGTATCTGTAGGAGCTGGTTTTGTATCTTCCCAACCATGGATTATCCCTACATGGGTTAATTTTGACACGATTCTTGAGTCTCATCTAGGCGAAAAAATTGTTGCACAAAAAAGTGTGAGTTTGAGTGCTGAGTATTTACGTGATCATTTTCCCCGAAAACCTGTTCTGCCTTTAACTATTCTTCTTCAAGCAAAATTGCAGTTAACAGCATCTTTTTTAGCGAATTCTTTTTCGGATGGAGCTGAATTTAAGCCAGTAACAATACGAAAAATTAAAATGAGCGGATTCGTACAGCCAGGAGATAGTATTATTACTACTATCGCTTTAAAAGAGAAAACAGAATCTGAAATTATTGTCACTTATCGTACTGAAATGCAGGGCAAACGTGTTTGCATGGCAGAAGCACTTTTTCGAAAATAATTAAAATATATTGACGGTACTAACAATGAAAAAAGCAGTTGTAACAGGTATAGGTATTGTTTCACCCATAGGAAATGATGTATCCAGTTTTTGGGCAAATCTATTGGCCACCAAAAGTGGTGTGGATATTATTTCGCAGTTTGATGCCTCAAGTTTTCCTTGCAAAATTGCTGCGGAAGTTAAAAACTTCACGCCATGTTCAAAAAAATTCGGAAAATTATTGAAATATACTGTACCTTTTACACAGTTTGCATTGACTGCAGCGCAGGAAGCGTTTGAAGATGCAGGTATTGTCCCCACGTCAACGACGGCTCCTCGATGGGGTGCGGTTGCTGGCAGCGGTATGATGACAACGGAATGGGATTATTGGATGAAGTTTCAAGAAACTTTCGCCAATAACCCTGATGGAGAGATATATTTTAAAAAGGAGTCAGATTTTTATGGAATTACGGATCTTGGAAAAACTCTTCCTAATAGTGGATTAGCCTTATTGTTGCAACAGTTTCAAATTAAAGGCCCCGCTACTTCAGTACATACTGCTTGTGCTTCAGGAGGACAAGCTTTAGGTTTAGGGCTAGAATGGATTCGCCGTGGAGAGGCTGATTATGTATTGGCAGGTGGGTTTGATTCTATGATTAATCCTGTAGGATTGTCCAGTTTCTGTCTATTAGGTGCTTTATCGCCTTACAATGATACCCCTCAAACGGCAAGCCGTCCTTTTGATTATACGCGTAGCGGTTTTGTTTTGGGAGAAGGTGCTGCTTTTCTTATTTTAGAAAATTATGAAAAAGCGAAAGCGCGAGGCGCTAAGATTTATGCAGAATTAGCGGGTGAAGGCAATTCATTGAGCTCTTATCGCATTACCGATTCACACCCATCGGGTGATGGAGCCATTCAAGCCATTGAAGGTGCTTTAAAAAGTGGTAATTTAAAAGCTACGGACATTGATTATATTAATGCGCATGGTACTTCCACTAAAATGAATGATTTGAGTGAAACGAATGCTATTAAAGCTGTACTAGGTGAAGATGCTAAGAAAATACCTGTTAGTTCAACCAAAAGTATTGTGGGACATCTGATTGCGGGCGCAGGTGCTTTAGAAGGGGCTATTTCAGCTTTATGTATTCATCATGGTAAAATTCCAATGACAGCGAATTTAACAACACCGGATCCTGAATGTGATTTAGATTACGTGACAGAAGGAGTTCGCACACAGTCAGTGAACGCTGTTTTATCAAATTCTTTTGGATTTGGCGGTTCTAATAGTTGTTTATTGTTTAAACATCCTGAGTTATGAGGAAAAAATGAAAAATAAAGTATTTGTAACAGGATTAAGTGCTGTGAGTGCTCTAGGAATGGATTTAGCTACCACATGGCAAGCTTTATTGAATGGCGAGGTGGGAATCCGCCCTATAGCGCATTGGCAAGAGCAAGTTGAAGGTGAATTACTGGGGGCTGCGCTAAAAGAGTATCAACCAAGACGTATGGTACCAGACCCCAAATGGCTTAAACTAATTTCTCGGCAAGATGTGATTGGACTAAATGCCGCCTTTCAAGCTATTGATCATAGTGGATGTGTACATTATCGAGATTCATTGGCCGATGAAGCAGCTCGTGAAGCTTTCAATAATTCCACGGGAGTTTATGTCGGATCAGCAGGAAATAAATTTTTCCAACAATATGATTTTATGCCTCTTTTTGCAAAGTCAGAAGGTAAAACTACCACGTTTGCAGAGAATTTATTTGAGACCGTCCACCCCATGTGGCTTTTAAAAATTCTACCCAATAATGTTCTCGCCTATACCGGTATTCAGCATGGCTTCAAAGGACCTAATCAGAATATTGCTAATCATGCAGGCAGTAGTTTACAGGCTATTATTGAGGCTTACTGGGCTATTGCTTTAGGGCAAACAGATCGCGCTGTCGTAATTGCTTATGATGCGGCAACTGAACCACAGAGTATTTCCTATTATGAGCAACTAGGTACAATCAGTGCTAAAGGTGTTATTAAGCCATTTGATGCTGAACGTGATGGAACCATTTTAGGAGAAGGAGCTGCGGCCCTAGTTTTGGAAAGTGAAGAAGCTGCCTTAAAGCGTGGCGCAACCTGTTATGCTGAAATTTTGGGCGGAGCCTCCGTATCAGAGGTAAGTGGCCTTTTTGGATTAGATGAAACAGCAGAGCCTTTAACACGATTGATACGTACAACATTGGATGCACAGCATTTAAAACCTTCTGATATTGGTATGGTAACAGCTCATGCTAATGGAAACATACAGTCAGATGCGACAGAGGCGCTTGCCTTATCAAGAATATTTGAGCAAGCTAAAACGCCCGTTACTGGATTTAAGTGGGGTATAGGACATACGTTGTGTGCTTCGGGACTTTTGGACACTGTCTTGACTGTGCAGTCATTGCAAGCAAAAAATGTTCCTGGTATTTCTGTATTTAAGCAATTAGCGAATGATTGTCAGGGTATTTCTGTTTCTTCAGAGGCGCGTCCATTGCATTCTCAGGTAGCCATGGTGTTGGCTCGAGGATTTGGCGGTATTGATAGTTGTCTGCTTTTAAAAGCGAATGAACATGTCTGATATTCGCGAGTATTTAAAAACGATTAAACCAACTTGGGCGGGAAAATTTTTTTATTATTGCTTTCCTTATCGTAAAAAAATTGTTTTAGCCAATATGCAGCGCGTTTTTGGAAAGAATCTATCTTATGCTGAAATTCAATACTTAGCCCAGTGTTTTTATTCGCATGTAGCAACGTCTATCAGAGAAAATTTTCAAATGCGTTTTATGTCGCAAGAAGAAATTGCGCAAAAAGCTGAAGTTATTGGTTATGAATCTGTCTTGGAGTTGGCTCAGAAGCATCCTGGTATTTTAGTATTAACAGGGCATTTTGGTAATTGGGAATTTGCACCTATTGCGGGTATTTTAAATTTTAAGCAATTTCAAGGACATTTTTATTTTATTCGCAAGATGTTAAAACCAAAATGGCTCGAGAGAAAAATTTTTAAACGATATTATTCTTCAGGGCTGTATGTGATTCCTAAAAAAAATTCATTAACCCAAGTTTGTGATGTATTGGAAAAAAATAATGCCGTTGTGTTTGTGATGGATCAATACGCTAATTTACCCAAAGATGGCATAGCTGTGGAGTTTTTTGGAGAAAAAACCGGCACGTATAAAAGTTTAGCCACCATTGCGCGTTATACTCATATTCCGGTCGTTCCTGCCGCTTCTTACCGCAAACCTAATGGTCAGCATGTGTTAAAATTTTATAATGCGCTACCTTGGAAAAGTTCAGAAAATGAAAATAATCGTGAAGAACTTTATCATAATACTTTATTATACAACAAAACGCTAGAACAGATAATTTTGGAGCATCCTGAGCAGTGGTTATGGACTCATCGGCGTTGGAAGTAGAGTAGGGGCGAATAATATTCGCCCTAATGAAGAAATTAATTAAAAAATATTTCTATGGGTTGTCGTCATAGATAGCATGAATGCTGCCATCGACACTGACGGTACCATTTACTTCAGAGACTTTTAGCTTGCCTTGGCCGCCTTCTGCACTGACAGTGCCATTCTCATGGGCTATTCTCAATTTTGTTTTGTAAGTAACTGAACTGTCTTGGTCACCGATAACGTGCGTTGTTCCAGTATAGTGAAAATAGTGATCTCCTGTTGTTCGTATGTTGGTGGCTTGTTTTTCTGAGGAGTGCTCATTTTCACCTTTAGTCACTGTACGTGTAGTATCTACAAATCCATAATTATTGTCCAAATCATTTTCTGCAAGATTCATGGTTGTTACGTGAACAGAGTTGTTTGGGCTAGTTATATCTCCATCATGTCCCCAATACAATGTAGTTAGACTGGGATTGGGATCATTATAATGATAAGCAGTTAAGTATTGAACATAACCCGTACCGGTATAATTGATACCCTTGGTCGTTTTGATTTCTGTGTTTGTCGTATAAAGTCCTAGATCGCTGTTTTTTCCATCAATATCCATGGATAAGTTACCACCACGTTGAGTAGTAATATTCACATTGGTTGTGGGTGTTTCAGTATTAAGATTTCTTGAGGTTTCAACGGAAATGCTATGGTTCCCTTTTGTAAATACGCCACTGTGTGAAATGGAAGAGTTTTGTTGAACGACTCCTGTGCCGAAGTAGGTAACTCCATTATTTGTCTGTATTGTAGCTGAAGTTGTGTAAACAGTAGAACTTTGTTTAACAGCCTGAAGATGGCTAGAGCCATGTTGAGTTATAGCATGAATATTTGTTGCATATTGACCTGATGAATTAATGTAAGGAATAGCAACTACCTCACCACCATGTGCAGTGACATAATCGGCCACTTTGTGTTCACTTGCTAATCCTGGTAGTGAAAAAGTTAATCCTAAAAATAAGCTAATTTTTCGCATTCGTATTACGCCTTTGTTATAAATTTGAAGTGCGCAAAGTCTAGCATAATTTTATTAGCACATTATTAAAATGTGCATAAAAATTTTGTCTCCAAATTGACTCACAAATAATGTTACCGAAGAAATATGAGGAAAGGGCATGAAAACGCGACTGAAAAACCCAGTTCTAGAGCACTATAGAATTCTCGTAATCGTTCAGTGGTCTTGCTCTGCTGATCTTCTCGGAGTAAAATTCTCACAACGTATTTGATGACAATATTACTGATGAATTTTAATTTTTCTTTAAAAGCACCGAAATTGAGTGAACTAAATCA
>JAJZTL010000016.1 GCA_021848965.1 Pseudomonadota bacterium | reverse complement strand
CCTCTTGAAGCGCACCCACCGATGCCTCATCAGACGCATCCAACAACATCACCATTCGCTTCAACAAACTCACGTACGTCTGCATGTACCCTTCTATCGTCGACCGCTCGAACAAACTCGTTCGATAGTTAAAATGGCAAACTAAATCTTCGCCATCATCATGCCAGGATGTCGTTAAATCAAACTTAGCTGACTCTGAATTAGCGGGCACGTGATAAGGTATGAATATCTCATCTTCATGTTTATCAGAAGAAACCTCTTCAGTAAAAAACATAACCTGAAATAATGGATGTCTGCTGGGATCTTTAGTTACATTACATAACTCAACAACTGACTCAAAGGGCATATTTTGATGCCCTTGAACATCAATCACATCCTCAGAAACTTGTTTAATAAACGCCATTATGTTTGCTTTTAAATCTATCCGACATCGCAAAACAAGTGTATTTACAAAAAGACCTATCAACTCTCCCAACTGTTCTCCTTGTCGGTTTGCCATTACAGTTCCTATGACAAAGTCATTTTGGTTACTATAAATATTCAACAACAAATAAAATGAACTCAATAAGAAACTGTATAAACTCACCTGGAGATTTTCAGAAAAATATTTGATTTTGTTCGTTAAATCTCTATCAAGCTTAATTTCCAAACCAGCACCGTGATAATCTAACTGTTTTAGCCTTTCTCTGTCAGTTGGCAAATAAAGTTGCTCATAATCCATTAAATATTTTTTCCAAAAATTATTGTTAACAGCATTAGAAATTTCTTGACGCGTCCATCTCGCGTAATCACCATACTGTATTGGCAGTTCTCCTAACTGATGATCAAAATAGGCTTTTTTTAACTCATCGAAAAACACATTCATTGACCACCAGTCTGTGACAATATGATGCATCACGATGCTCATATAAGATTGAGAACCAGATTTCCAATCAAAAAAAGCGACACGAATTGGGTAATCATTTTCAAGATCAAATACGTGTGAAAATTCTTTTTTTATTTGAGCATGTATCTCATCTATTGTCTCAAAAGAATAATAATTTTCCTGTGCGCAATGATAGGACTCCGAAACAAGCTGATACGGCATTCCAGCATCATCTATTTTAATAAAACTACGTAAAATAGCGTGTTTTTGAATGACCTTATCTAAAGCCAACAACAAGTTGGCTTTGTTAACTTCAGCAGCAAGCTTCAATGACACAGATACATTATAAAAAGCATTAAATGATTCATATTGATCAATAAACCATAATCGCTCTTGTGCGGGCGACAAAGGAGAATAATTCAAATTAGTTTTTATAATAGGCAATATATCTTTGCTTGAAAAAAACGCATTATTTTTCAATATATTCACTATTTGATCTTTATACTGTCGAATAAATTGTTTTTTTTCATCAGATAAAACCATTGTTTTAGGCAGTAGCATTTTAATGCTCTCACCTTCCAGCCAAAGTTTTATATCTTGTTGAAACAATTGATATAAAAATGTAACGACATGATCAGAATTCAAGAATTTCTCCTCCCTCTTCTTGCTTCAAAACAAGCGCATGTTTAATTAATGCATCAATTGTTCTATGCTTGAAAATACTTATAACATCGACATTCAAACCCGCTTCTTTTTTCAAAGCATTGGCAAGACGAATCGATGAGATACTATTCCCACCTAGTGTAAAAAAATCATCTGTAATCCCTATGTTCACATTATCCAAACCTAATATGGTGGCATATAATTGCGACATAGATAATTCAAGTTCTGTTCTAGGAGCTTGGTAATGTTCGTTTATTATCGTTGCCGGATTGGGCAAAGCGTCTACATCTAATTTTCCATTCACCGTCAATGGAAATGTGGCAATCTGCATAATGCGATCCGGTATCAGATAAGCAGGGAGTTTTTGTGCTAGAAAACTTAGCAACGCTTTTTCTTCTAAGTTCAATGCTGAGGTAATATAGGCAACTAAAGATAAATCCATTTCATGGTAATTTTTTGCAACAACAACGACCTGTTTAACCCCAACATATTGCAACAGCGCTTGCTCTATTTCAGACAACTCTACTCGATATCCCCTTACCTTAATTTGGTTATCGACTCGCCCTAAATATTCCAATTCACCAGCATGATTCCATCTCACTAGATCACCAGTTTTATACAGCCTATCTGATACATTAAATGGATTGGGTATGAAGCAATCCTTCATTAAATCTTCTCGCTGGTAATATCCTTGGGCAACTTGATGTCCGCCAATATAAAGTTCACCCATTGCACCAATAGGTAAAAGCTTTAAATGGTTGTCTAATATATAAAGTTTCGTATTTAATGCCGGCCGTCCAATCGAAACTGCCATCGTTAGCTGATCAAGATTATGAATATTAATTTCTTTTTGAGATACCGCTACTGTAGCCTCTGTTGGACCGTATTCATTGTGAAAGCAATGTGCAGGATAATGTTGTAACCATGAAATAATATCTTCTTTTCTCGCTGCTTCGCCACCTATAACAATACGCTTCAAGGCATTTAAAGATTTACCCGCTAAAATTTCTGGTAATAAAACACTTACATAGCTAGGCGTTAGTTTCACCAAAGTAATACCCTGTTTCAACAAGTGTTGATGATAAAGCACAGGATCCTTCTTAACATTTTCCTCACACAGCACTACCTTTCCCCCAAAACAAAGCGGGGCTAAACTGGTACTCACAGTAAAATCAAACGAAAAGCTGGAAGAACAATCCACAACAGAAGTTTCTGAAAGATGCGCATATGACGCTAACCACATAACATAATTTATCAAACTGCCTTGTTCAATCATGACACCTTTAGGTTGGCCCGTTGAACCGGATGTATAAAGAATATAGGCCAGATCTGAGTTTGAGATTGAAATTTTTGGCGACTCGGCAATCTGGGCATTAATATTTACCCAATCCTCTTCGTCATCAATACAAAGATGATCGGTATTCAAATCCCAAAATATATCTCTGTGGACCAATTCAGTCATTACTAAATGACAGTCGATATCATCAAAAATAAATTTAAGTCTGTCTATTGGATAAGCAGGATCAATTGGCACATATACAGCACCCAGCTTTAATAAAGCTAGAATGGAAATTAACATTTGCGGCGAACGCTCGAAATATAACGCCACTTTATCCTTATAAGCTACGCCATAAGCCTTTTTCAGATATTGCGCTAACTGATTGGCCTGTTTATTTAACTCAGCATAGGTTATTGTTTTGTTTTTATATACTACAGCAATATGCTCTGGAAATTTTGATACTTGCTCTTCAAATTTTGAAATAATATTATTTTCTATCCCTGCTAATGATTCTTCTGAAACGGCAAATTTGTTTAATGTTTCCAGTTGGTTTTTAGGAAGGATTCTTGTAGGATTTTCTAAATTAACAAGCATTGAGCCAACTACGTCTAATACCTCCCGCATTCTTTCTACGTCAAACAACTCACCTGCATAATGTAACTGCAATTCCAGTATTTCTTGCTCATCTATAACATTGGTTAATAAAGCCAATGGATAGTCATGGCTTTCCAGTGAACCTTTTGAATGAATATTTAGTCCCTGGTCAGAAAAATCTTGGCTGGATTCTGGATAGTTCTCATACACAAATAGGCAATCAAATAATCGTCCTGAAGAGGGTTGTAACTTAGCAAGACTAACATTACTTTTATCATTAGCTTCATTGATGCTATTTTGAACCTGTTGCATCATAGCAATCAACGAGAGTTCCTTATCATGCTCAATAATAGAAGGTAATGTATTAATATATAAGCCAACAGATTGTTCCAAATGATCTATAGGAATATTTCTGCCCGAAATAACTGTTCCAATAATTGTTTTTTGACTGTGGCTGTATAGGCTTAATGTTTTATGCAAAGCATAATAAACCATCGCACCTAAAGTCACTCCAAACTTTTTCCCCAGATTTTTTAGGGATCTATAATTTTCTCTGTCTAGTTTCAATGCTAGCGATGCTGGATTTATAATATTTTTATAAGTATTTAATTTGATATGCCGTTGATTGCATGATAACAAACCCGATAAATTCATCACTATTTTTTGATCAGAAATACGATTGTTCCAATATGACTCATCATTATTCATATGAGTTTGAAAATAGTGCTGCGCTTTTTTATATGTGTGCTCTTTTTCAATACTGACTTCAGTTTTAGCTAATAATTTCAAATAACTGTCATGAACATAATTTAATAAAACGGACATACTCCAACCATCTAATATGGCGTGATGATTGCTCAATAAACAAAAATAATGATTATTGCTTTTTTTGATGAGATGCACACGAAACAATTTACCTTCAGCTAGGTTATAGCGTTCAGCGCTATCTCGAAGAATAACTTCTTCTACTGTTAATGAATCGGTGTATTTCCATTCAACATCCACCTGTTTATCAATAATTTGAATCAACTCGTTATCCCAAGCGAATCTCAAACGTAAACTGGGGTATTTATCTACTGCTAATTGCCAAGCCTGTTTTAAATAATTAATATTTAGCTCATTTTCATATTCCCAAAATATCTGCAACCGATAAGCTTGATCAACTTGCCCTTGGGTAAGCGAATGATAAATAAATCCTTGCTGTAAATTATTGGCTAAATATACTGCCTCAACTTCTCGATTGGCCTGTATTTCATCCAAATATTCTTGATTAATGACATTATCCACATCACTTGTTGTTAAATAACGGCGTGAAGTCTTTTTTAATATTTTAATGAGTTTTTCTAAAGATTGTTGATAATACTCTGCCAATTCATCCATCGATTCCTGAACAAGTTGACCATCCAAACTAAACTGCAATTCGCCATTAATCACCCAAGCGTTGATATTAATTAATAAAGGACTGCCATAAACAGATGAAGTAGTTTCTCCAACTTTTTCATTCGTCAAAGCCCATATCGTATTGATTGATTGTTCAAATTGACCAAGATAATTGAAGCTTATTTTTGGCAAAATTTTTGCATGATAACCGTGAAAACTACCATATCCGATACCTTTATTGGGAATTTTTCGCAGCATTTCTTTTGTATTTTTTAATGTCTCAAGTGCATTGCTTTTTGACATTAACTGCACCGGATACATCGTGGTAAACCATCCCACTGTCCGCGTGATATCTAAAGTGTCATTAATTTCTTCTCGACCATGCCCCTCTAATAAAATAGAATGATCGCATTCTCCTGTCAGTTGAAATAATGCCAAACTCAACGCACTCAACAGCACATCATTAATCTGCGTTTGATATACATGATGGATGCCAGAAAGTAAGTTTTCTGTTTGCGTAATGTTTAATGTGAAATGACGACTGGCGCCTGGCCCACTGCTTAACTTCTCGCAATGGCGAAACAAGATATTATTCCAGTATTTTTTTTCGGCCTCATGATTTTCTGCATAATGTTGCACAGCTTCCGACCATTGGCGATAACTGCTGCTTTTTGGCGCTAATGCTCCACCTTCATAAAGGCAACGTAAATCCTCAATGATAATACGCCAGCTAACAGAATCCATGATTAAATGATGAAACGCAAAATGTAATCGCGCACTGCCATCAGCATATCCAGTTAAATACCCCACATGAAATAGCGGCCCATGTTGCAAATCAAAATTACTTTGCCATTCTGTTAATATTGCTTGTAACGCGGACTCTGAAATGAATGAAATGTCTTGAGAAGATATTTCCGGCACTTGGATATCTTTAACATAATGTTGCTGAATTTCATGTCCTTTTTTAGCATAGCGAAGCCTCAATGCATCATGATGTTCTACTAATTTTTTTAGACAATTTTCAAGTTTATTTTTATCTAACAAAGGAACTTTAATCATAAAGGCTTGATTCCAATGATGCGCATCCACAACATCATTCTCAAAAAACCATTCTTGAACCGGTAATAAATTCACTGGACCCGATAAAATGCCTGATTCTGTTTTTTTGTGCGGAATTTTTTCTACGGATAATTGACTAATAACGTGGTCGTATAATCTCTCAACGGTTTTATGTGTAAAAACGTCTTTTACGCTCAAATGAATACTCAAACGTTGACGCAAACGACTGACAAGTTGAATACATACAATACTATCGCCACCTAAATGAAAAAAATCATCTTGGATATTAAATGTGTCCAGTGGAATCGCTAATAACTCAGCCCAAATAGCACTCACTTGTTGTTCAAGCTCTGTTCTTGGGGATACCACAATAGTAGGTTGCACAAAACTTGGTTCAGGCAATGCAGCCCGATCTAGCTTTCCATTAATAGTTAAAGGAAAAGTAGTCAAATGAAGATAAATATTAGGAACCATATAATCCGGCAATAAAGCCTCTAAATGCATTTTTAAAACATCCGCAGAAATTGCTTGATCAGCCACATAATAGGCCACCAAATAGCTTCCACCCGCTGGATGTTCTTTCGCCAGAACCACGGCTTGTTTTATCAAATCATGTTGCGACAAAACACTTTCTATCTCGCCTAATTCAATTCGATATCCCCGAATTTTCACCTGAGAGTCATTGCGACCTCGATACTCTAAATTCCTCTCCGATTGCCAACTAACTAAATCTCCTGTCTTATATAAACGCGCATTCACTCCTAAAGCCTTTTCTTCGACAGTCTGATATGGATTGGAAATAAAGCGTTCCGTCGTTAATTCAGAACGATTCCAATAACCGCGCGCTAACCCTGCTCCACCTACATATAACTCCCCTATCGCCCCAATGGGTAATGGATTTAAATGGCTGTCTAATACATAAGCATCTTGATCCGGAATCACTTCTCCAATGCTCGAAACACCTTCGTTTAGATCCGACTCAGTCAGTAATTTATACGTCACATGTACCGTAGTTTCCGTGATGCCATACATGTTAATTAATTGTGGCTGTCTAAAACCATAGCGTTCAAACCACGGGCGAAGTTGGCTGATGTTTAAGGCTTCTCCACCAAAGATCACATACCGTAAATTAGACTTCTTTCGAAACTCTACTTCTGCGGAGAACTTGTTCGTCGATTCAGTGCTCGAACCCTCATGTACTCGCGTGTACACTCCGGTTCTGCGCGCCGAGTCTCCTCCAATTTCTCTCACAGCAGCGAATTTCGAAAGAAGTCTATTATTAAATTGCTTCTCTTCTTGTAATACTACTTCCATGAATTGATAAAAAGCACTCGGCGTTTGATTTAATACCGTCACACCCGTTTTTAAACACAGTGCATAAAATAAATTCAAATCACGTGTTTCATCGTATGTTGGAATTACTAATTTGCCACCATGTAATAAGGCACCCCACATTTCCCACACACTAAAATCAAAGACGATCGAATGAAATAAAGTCCACACATCCTTCTCTGTAAACCCATACCAATGTTCCGTTGCCGAAAACAATCGCACAACGTTTTGATGCGTTTGCATAACGCCTTTCGGCTTACCCGTCGTTCCAGAGGTATAAATAATGTACGCTAATTGATCAAACGGTATGTCCAAAAGCAAATTTTCTGATGGTTGTTTACACAATATTTTTTGCATTTCATGACTGTCTAATGCCAATACGTGCCCTGTTGTTAATACATTTTCTAATCGCGACTGATGCGCAGATTGAGTCAGCACTTGTTTCATTTTCGTGTCGGAAATAATATACGCCAAACGTTCATCCGGTGTGTGAGGATCCATGGGTACGTAAGCTGCTCCAGCCTTTAAAATTCCTAATAACGCGACCAAACTCTGTTCCGTTCGATCAAAACATAAACCGATTAAATCTTCCGATTGAATTTGACAAATATCGCGCAAATAATGCGCTATTTGATTGGATTTTGCGTTTAATTCACCGTACGTTATTTCTCGATTTTCACTGTACAATGCTATGCGTTCAGCATATTTAATTGATTGCATTTCGAAAATTTTAGATAGCGAAATATTCATATTTGAATGGGTAGGTTGTTGCACTCCTCGAAATGACGGAATATGCGGAACCAAAGACACATCCTGAACATTTGAAAGTAAATAATTATCTAAATTTTCAAGAATTATCTGGTAGGACTGAATGAACGAATGTATAAACACATCACTAAATAATGATGACTTAAACTCAACTCTACCCAGTATCTCTTTAGGTTTAATATCCAACTCAACATACAGATTATTTTTTACCTGGCCAGAGTGTGTGAGTATCTGAGACTGTTTATACGATAATTCAGAGCTTGTCTCAGGCTCAATATTAAAATGTATTCCTGATAATGCTATCGTTTTTTCTCGAAAATACTTCAGCAACGTACTAAATTGTGTCGTATTAGATATCGCTAAATTTTTCTGCTTTTCTGTATTTTTTAATAACTCTCTCACTGTCCAGTTTTCTTCTATGCTAACTCCACAAAATACATTATTAATGAGGCAACCCGACATATTTAAAAATTCAGGATAATAAATTCGTTCATCAATATTGGTTCGAATAACCAATGCCTTTTGATTACTAAACTTCATTAATAAAACATAGAAAGCGCCCAATAAAACATCAAATAAACTAACTCCTTCATTCATGGCTACTGCCACTAATCGATTTTTTATATTAGAATCAATTTTAAAAGTCAGTTGTTTTCCTGTTAAATTTCTTTCATCACCCAATAAGTTATTGATTGAGCAAACATCATACTGAGTAAAAAAATCTTTCCAGTACTTTAGTGATTGTTGTTCTTTAGTTGCATAATGATATTCGATCAAAGCCCCTGCTTTATCGAGTTCTGACAGTTTGTTCATGGGAGAAAGCGCATCTTTATTTTCTTCTCGCAATAGTTTCTCCAACTCTGGCAGTAATATATTTATCACTGACGTACCATCAAGAATGGCATGAAAAAATATAATAAATAATCGATAAGTTTCATCCTCTAACTTATAAAAGCAGAAACGAATTAATGAATCTGAATCAACTTGAAAAACTTTTTGAGTTTCTTGAGATAGGATTAATTCAAAAGCATCTTTCGTTATAGCCTTATCCGACAAATCTTGATAAGACCAAGACAAGTTCTCTAATTCAATTGGCTCACGTAAAACGCGCTTAAAATTTCCATTCAAATGAATATAATTAACTCTCAAAATTTCATGATGATTGACGAGTGTTAACAAAGCGCTTTTTATTTTTTCTTCGTCAACGAAATAATCAAACTCAACGAGAAAACTTTCATTGTAAATATTTTTATATTCCGTTGAGTAATAATCTCGCAAAATAATTTGTTCCGATGGTGTAACAGTGCTATTGACAAGATTCGACAAAGTTCTCGTTTGAAAGCTCGTGGAGTGTTTTATTTTATTAGCCAAATCTGCAACAGTTGGTGAATTCAAAACATCCAACACACTGAAATTTGATCCAAATTTTTCATTGATTGCATGCAATAGCGAAACAATTGAAATACTGTTACCACCCAAACTATAAAATGTTACATCTGTACTAATATCTTGCACTGAAAGATGCAAAACATCTGCCCATAATGAAAGAATGATTTTTTCTATAGAGTTTTCAGCAGATTTATGAACACGCCGACCACGCAGTGATGGTTCAGGTAATGCTTGCTTATCCACTTTACCGTTATAATTTAATGGCAGCACCTCAAGGTGAACAAACGCAGTAGGTAACATATAAACAGGCACTCGCGTCTTGAGATGAGCAAGTAAATCATCATATGAAATTGGCTCATTCGCTACATAATACCCGACAATAAATTCTTCACAATGGTTTGCTTTTTGATGCAGTGACTTTATTAAAACCAAGCTCTGAGATATGCCCGGATAAAGATTAATAGCGTGCTCAATTTCGCCTAATTCAATTCTATGACCACGCAATTTAACCTGAAAATCATTTCGACCAATAAATTCATATTCACCGGTTTCGAGTAACCTCACTCTATCGCCAGTTTTATATATTTTATTCGATGCAGAACTAAAAGAATTATCAAGAAATGCTTGGTTGGTCAGATCAGGCTGATTTAAATATCCAGCTGCAACACCCAAACCCGCTATATACAGCTCACCTTTTTCTCCAATAGAAACAGGCTGATGACTTTCATCCAAAACATAATATTCAATGTTGGCAATGGGCTTTCCGATATTATTGGGCAAAACACTATTTTCATATAAATGCATGCTTGATAAAATGGACGCTTCTGTTGGACCGTATCCATTAATGAGTTTAATACCATTTTTTAAATAATATTCAATGACCGGTTGACTCACTCGATCTCCAGCAACAATTAACGTATCAAACATGAGTAAATGCTGGGTATCCAATAATCCTGGAGTTACGAGACCATAAGTAATTTTATTTTTTTCAACAAAGGCACACAGTAATTTTATATCATGCCGCACCGCTTGTTCGGCAATGTAAAGCTTATGGCCAAATAATAAACATGAAAAAATTTCCCAAGCATGAACATCAAACACGTAATTAGCGAAAAACAAAAAACTGCTGAAGTGATTGCCAACATTTATTTTGTAATGGCTAAAAGCCTGTGTTACCAAATTAATCACACCACTATGTCGTACCATGACACCTTTGGGGTTACCAGTTGTTCCTGATGTAAACAACACATAGGCAAGATTTTCATACGAATGCCTATTGGGTGAATTAATTAAATTATTGGTTGAAAACAAACTTATTTCTTTCAGGAATGCTTCATTATCAAGCGCTACAGACGCCAAGATTTCATCAGTAGCAAGTTTCGAAAGAAGTCTAGTCAATTCTTTTATTTTTTTTGAATAAACAGAACTAGATAAAATTAATTTCGCTTTTGTTTCTGATAAAATATACTGAATTCGTTCATTGGGATAATCAGGATCAACAGGAACATAAGCCGCGCCCGTCTTTAACACCGCTAATATAGCAATGATCATCCATTCGCTCCGAGTCAAACACAACGCAACATAATCACCAACGCCTATCTTCTGATTTTGACGCATCCAATTAGCTAGCTGATTAGACTTTTCATCTAATTTTTTATACGTGAGTGATTTGTTTTTGCTAACTAAAGCAATATTATTGGGTGTTTTTTTTGCTTGCTCTTCAAACAAGCCATGGAGAGAATTAGATATATTCATGACTTAATTTCCCATTGCAACAATGATTTTTCTAGCACCATCAAATGGTCTACGGCCATGTGAATATCGCAAATTATCTAAAATAAGAAGATCACCTTTTTTCCAAGGAAATGCTATTTCTGCTTTCTTATAAGCTTCACGAATATGATTGAGCTTATCTTCGCTGATTGGAGAACCATCACCAAAAAAAGTGTTCCTTGGCATTTCATCCGCTTTAAAATTAGCGGAAAGATATTCTCTTACCGCTAGCTCATTAGCTGACTCATGAAACAAATGCGCTTGGTTAAACCACAAAAAATCTTTTGTATCAGGATGAATAAGCGATGCCTGACATACCTGCCGGGTCCGCAGAGTGTCTTCATCAAGCCATTCAAAATCAATCTGATTTAATTGACAATATTGTTCTACATCGGAAGCAAGTTCAGTCTGAAATACTTCTTTCCAACTCAGATCCATGCCAGCACGATAATTTCTGACATACATAATTTTTTTACTTTCAAATTCTTTTCTAATTTCAGGATCAATAAATTGATAGACCTCTGCACTATTAGCAATGGGTGTTTCTCCTTGAACCTCCGGCTGAATTACGCAATAGAAAAGAATTTTTTTAGGCCATGATAATGAATACGAGTTTTCATTGTGTTGTGGAATTTCTTTGTCTTTTTGATATTCCGTTGAGGTATATACCTTTCCACCTAACTTTGTTCGAGGAGAGGAACGATACGTATAATTTAATAACTCATCACAAATAATTTCCGCTGATTTTTGAAACTCAGATAAGGTTTTTGTTTTAAAATCACGAAATAAAATAGCGCCATGTTTTTTTAGCGCTTCATCAACGGTTTTTTTATTTTCCATCAAAAAATTCACCAACTTATCAGCACCATAAAATATAAAAGGTATGTTACTTGCTATTTCAAAGTTGTTTTTCATTTTAAATCCCCTTTTTGTCAGTTTTTCCACGCAGCCTCATGCGGACCACCTCGTTTATTCCCTGCTCTGCTGGACTTGCTTTCTGCATTTAATAGATGCTGGTTTCCGGTGATTGTTCTTTGAGAGATCAGTTTTAATCTCTAGTCTCACTCGAATATCCCCAAAGCAATTAGTCACAAGATCGACAACTTCAACTATTATCCGATTACCAACTGCAGGACTAATATAGAGTCTTTGTCCAATTTTCAAGGCCAAAATTAGCATGATTCATCTTCTCTTTGTTGGTTCATAGAAAATTCTTTCAATAATTTTTTATACATGCTTTCCGTAAAAATTTTCACATGCTTTGGTGCATTGAACGCTAGACGAACGGTATCATTATCTTTTACTGATAAAACTTTCATATTGGTTGACGCGCTTACGTTAAAGCTCTCACCAATATCTAATTCAATAATTTTGCTTTTTGACATACTTGCTTTCCTATTAATATTAAAAGTGGAGATTGGGCTTGTTTCATCGTGAAAAAATATCGTATGTATGCCTGATTTTATATAAAAAACAAACATCCCTATTCTGTGTAAAGGTAGATTCAATAACGGACGATATTTTTTACTACAGAGTTTTGATTTTTGATAATGTGTTGGAGTTTTGAATAGAAAACTTAAAGAAAAAATATTTCTAATAGCCTGGCTAATCAAAATAAATTTATTTTCTATTACATATAAATGTTGCATTTTTAACCTACTCAAACATCGTGAAAATAGGCAGCAACTAGTACAGAGTCATCATATTTTGTGATATGATTCTTAAGTTAGCTAGTGGTAGCCATTAAAAAATGGCTGCTGCCGTAACGCCGAATCACAGGAGATGGTCTTCGAAAACATTTCTCCTGTGATTTCCTATTGTTACTACTATATTAAAGTAGTAACAATCTTTGCTTGTAGCAAATACTACAAGTTTTAACAGTGATTGTCAATGGTTTTTTTGTAAAATTAATAAAAAGATATTTTTGCTACGAGTTTTTTGTTTTTAGCTACGGGTTTAAGAGTTGGACTTACAGCTTTAGAATATTAGGCTTAATAATATACAAAAATCATCTTTCAACTAGCAGTCGCTAAAAGATAATTCTTTATTACTGTTGATATACTTTCAGGATTTTCAATATGCATAGAATGTGTTGCTCTTTGTATTTCCTTATATTCAGCACCATCAATTGAAGAAACAAGATTCTTTGCACCCTCGACTGGAAATATAATATCTTTTTCACAACCAATGACTAAAGTTGGAATTTTAATTCCATGTAACTGTGCAGAGCAATCAAACATATCGATAATTTTCATTTGTTCCATAAAAACCTCTGTTGATAATGGATAGGGATCTTTTTCAGCTCCGGCAATCAAATTAGCAAGATTCGTGTCATCACTTAAAAACTCGTTGCTAAAATTCCAAATAGCCATAACATGCATAAAGGCTTTTAATGACCCCTCCGCTTTTATTACAGCGGCAGTTTTACAGCAATGTCTTCCAAAAGCAGATAATGACGAAGCAGTCGCCCATAAAACTAGCTTTTTTATTCGTTCAGGATGCTTGCAGGCAAAATATTGTGCTGTCATGCCTCCCATAGAATGACCAACTAAATTAATCATCCTAATACCAAGATAATCTAATAACGCGATAATATCTGAAGCTAAAAGATTGAAACTATATTCTTCCTCACCTCGTTCACTTCTTCCCCCTCCCCTTGGATCCATCAGAATTACTTGAAAATCTTTTTCCAATAAAGCTGATAATCCACTATAATAGCGTGCATCAGCCCCACCTCCAGCAACGATTAGTACAGGCTCGCCTTTTCCTTGTAGTTCATAATAGAGATTCACACCATTATTTTTAAAAAAAGCCATATCAATTATCTCCGATAAGAAAAGTTATTTGTTAGTGCCAAACTAGCAACAAAATCATCAATAATTGCCGCCGATTCATCTGGTTTATCTCTATATACTGGATCTCCTGTTTCACAAATAATTTCTAATCGACATTTATTTCCTATTTTATGTGCGGTTTCTTCAGCAGAAAACACGGGGTGAATAGGATCATTTTCTCCAGCCAAATGCAAAACAGGGCAAACAATCTGATGGAGTTGATCCGTAAAATCAAATTTAGCATGTTCCGTTTTCATATATTTTTTCCATAAATCAGGATTACGAATACAACTTCCAAACTCCTCTGGCGTATATGCCCTTTTGGCATAAAACGGCAAACAATATTTAAAATAATCTTGATCAGTAGAAGCATTCCAATTTTCATCAAAAGCTTTAACTGCGTTTGCGGCTTGTTCATTAGCAATTCGCAAAAACGCTTCATATCTTGCTTGTGGAGAAATTTTAGCTTCCGTATTACATAGGATTAAGGCTTTTGGATGCTCTGGATATTGTATTCCATAGGAAATAGCAATATAGCCTCCCCAAGAAACACCTGCAACGATAGGATGTGTGATACCTAATGCCTCACAAAACAAATAAACATCTTTTCCGTTTTGTTCAAGATTCCATTTGCTCGGATCACCTTTATCGCTACGGCCACAGCCTCTCAAATCAACGAAGACCACATTACTTTCTTCTGAAAATCTTGACCAAAAAGATGTATAAAGCGTGTGATCAACCAGTCCAGCACCACCATGCAAAAAAATTAATGTTGGTTTTTCACTGTTGCTTTGTAAATCGCCAAAAACGGTATAAAAAATTTTGATATTATCAATTGTTACATAAGACATAACTCTCTCCTATTTTAATCTTTAATTGTTAATTTGAATGGATTAAAGTTTGTTCCTATATCATAAACATCAATTTTTTCTTTCCGTTTAATTAGCATAACGAGCAACCAAGCTGGGCCTCCACCAAAAACCGCATACAAAATACGAACAAAATAATCTGTTAAAATTAGGTCTTTAAGTTCAGAAAAAGAAATTCCATGTCCATAAGCTAACCCAAAAACCACAATTACACCGATAAATCCACCAATTAATGAAGAGAAAATACTTCTTAGCCAAAAGAATCTTCCTTGAAACAAAATTTTTAGTTTGGTTATTCCGTATAAATTAATAAACCATGAGGTAAATAAACCGGCAACTAAAGATGGCGCAGAAATGACGATAGGATCAAAAACTTTATTAAATGCTGACTGCAAATGCCAATATGGCGGTGAAGGTAAATGAATAATGATTAGCGCGCTGACAGTAAATACTGTCATACTTAAAAATAAAAACCAAATCAAAAGCCTAGAAATTTTATATCCATATGCTTCTGCTATCACCGATTCGATTAAAAGAACAAAAGGTAAAACAAATAATCCTCCCGGGGCAAGTCCTGGGCCAACGACCACTAATTTGTACAGCAACACTGTCCCTAAAAGACTGAATGTTATATAAAGAACCAACAACACTAAAAAAAACGGGGAACCACACATCTCCCAAGAAAAGGATTTTTTCAAACTATTATTAATGCTATTCATGTGTTTTTCCTCTTATATAAGATTTTAATGTGAGTGATTGAATTATTGATTCAGCTAGCCTTTCTATTCCAGGAGATTCAAAAATACTTTCATGATTTCCTTGAATCAGATAAGTTGCTATATTTTTTTTGCAATATTTTTGCCAATGATTATCAAAGGAATTAACTTCCGCATATTCTTCATTAACGTCCGAAGCCTTTAATAAAGTAATTTTTGCATCAAGCATATTGGGGTGATAGCTAAAAAGTGCTTCCATTCGTTGCCATAGCAGCTTTCCCCATATTCCCGTATCTTTTTTGAGGTAGACTTGGTGAAAATAATTAATATCATGCAGATTCTTTCCATATTTCATCCAGCTATCAATGAGAAATAAGTGTTCTACACTTTCACCTCTTTTAATCAATTTGCCTGACATTTCAAAAGCAACCACCCCGCCAAATGACCAGCCACATAAAATATATGGGCCTGTAGGCTGAATAGTTTTCATCAAATTAATATAACGCTCGGCTAGTACGTCAATAGATACACGAGGTTCTTCTAGCAAATCATTGAAAACATTGTTATGTATCCCGATAAGATTAAATTCAACATTTAGTCTTTCTGCAAGTTCTTTATAAGCATAAAGCTCTCCATTTCCAGGATGAACAATAAATATTGTTCTACTATGTTTGCTTTTTGTTAATATTTCAATTTTTTCTTTTGATAGAGAAGATAAATGGCTACTGCTTTGTTTAGCGATGTAATTGGCTAATAAAATAAGCTCATTGTTTTTTAAAAAATCATCTAAACCGATACGGATATTTAATTGCCTATCTATCTCAGAAATAATATCAATAACCTGCAATGAATTACCTCCAAGCGCTTCAAAACTATCATCAGCCGAAAAATCATTTATATTTAAAGCTTTTTTCCATATATCCGTTAATTTTTCAACAATTGACTGAATATCTCTGTTTTTACTTATTACATACTCTACCGACTCTTCTTTTTCTTCCACAGCTAACCAGTGGCTATTTTTTTTGAAATACTTAGGTATTAAAGTTCTTTCTGAGTCAGCATTATTATAATTTTCAACAACAATATGACAATTAACGCCGCCCATTCCCAATGCATTAACGCCACCAACTCTAATAGCATCATTCCACGCTATTGGATTCGAGTTAATTGAAAAAGGCGTACTGCTGAGATTGAGTTGTGAATTTGGTTCTTCAAAATGAATAAGTGGAGCAATTTTTTTATTTTTAATACTCATAATTAACTTGATAACTCCTGCTATTCCCGCTGCTGATTGAGCATGACCTATATTCGCTTTAACAGAACCAAGAAAACATTGTTGCGGTTTATCAATCCATTTTTTAATGCCTTTTGTTAAAGCCGCTACTTCAATAGGATCACCCAAAGCAGTGCCAGTACCATGAGTTTCTATGTATTTTAGGTAACTCATATCAATATTTGCCATGCTTAAGGCTTTTTCTACACAAAGCGCCTGTCCTTGTACACTCGGTGCTGTAAATCCAATTTTATCATGCCCATCATTTGTCATCGCATACCCTTTAATGACACCATGAATATAATTCTGATCAACAATGGCATCTTCTAATCTTTTTAACACAAGAACGCCAACACCCGAGCCAAGTACCGTACCATTACTTTTTGCATCAAAAGGTTTACAGTGCCCATCCTTAGATAAAATATTCTCAGGCTCATAAATGTAACCAAATTGATTTGGCATAATGAGAGATGAGGCTCCGGCTAACATAATATCTGCATCATAATGAGATAATGCTTCACATGCTTTGACAATAACCGCTAATCCTGTTGCGCTGCCTAAATTAATATTTAATACGGGGCCTTTTAAGTTAAGAAAATAAGCTGCTTTTAAAGCTAAAAAATCCTTTTCATTGCCAAGATAATGTAGTAATTGCTTACTTTGAGGATAATGTTCAAAGTATCCCGTTCGTATCAAATCATAAAAATAGTAAGGCGTGCCAGATCCAGCGTAAACACCTATTATTCCTTTATGTTTCTCTAAAGCACAGCCTGCATTTTCTAAAGCAAGATAAGCCTCCTCCAAAAACAGCCTTTGTTGTGGATCCATAGCAGCAGCTTCAGCCGAGCTTATCTTAAAAAAATCATTATCGAATTTATCTATGTTTTCAAGAAAACCACAAGAATTAACATAATTTGGATGATTAATAACGCTTTCTTTAACACCAAAAGCTTTTAATTCATTATTACTGAGTCGACTAATTAGCTCTTTTCCTTGAACTAAATTTTCCCAAAACTCAACGATATTATCAGAACCAGGAAAACGCCCAGACATTCCTACAACAGCAATATCTACTCCTTTCTTAGTGGCACTCATTATGTTCTCCATTTGTTAGCCTATTAAGGAACTCTGCCTGCTTTTTAATAGTGGTATATTCAAATAAATCTATCAGTTGAACTAATGCTGATATTTCATCACAAATTCTGTTATGCAGCTGTAAAAGTAAAAATGAATCACCGCCATAATCAAAAAAGTTTTCTTCTGGATCGGTAATGTCAATTTTTAGAACCTCATTCCATATTTTTTTTATCCTTTCTTCCATTTTACTAAAACTGCTATGTGGCGCAGTAGCGTTATCATTTAGCTCAAGAGTAAACATCTTATTTAGTGCGTCTAAATCAACTTTACCGTTGATGTTATAGGGGATTTTCTCACTCATTTTGATTTTTGCTGGAATCATGTACGTCGGCAATTTTTGTTTTAAAAGGCATTTAATATCGGATATTAATGCCTTCTGATTTTCCCAAACATATTTGGATTTACTACTTAAAAAATTATTACTATTTTTTTTCAGGGGTTGATTTTTTCGCGCGTACAAAACGTTAATATCCGTATTATTTAATATCTTTGGCGTATCCCTCTGTACAATAAAATTATGTTGTTCTAGCAATTCGATAATACGTTCGCAGTTATTATCAAATTTGTGAACCTCGATCACTATTTGATCGATCATTTTCCATTGCTCTGATCGAATACCTTCTAAGACCAGAAACTCACTTCTTTCCACATCAATTTTAAGAAGATTAATTCTTGAAATTTTTTGTGATTCAATAAACTCAGAAAGAGGTAAAAATTCACATTTTATTTTTCTTTCATAAGATGCTGCTTGAACAAGTTTTTCAATTTCGTCATTATTTATCTCATTTGAAGCGGTATTGGCTATAAGCTGCCTCACTTCATTTTTACTGGTGTTTTTCCCAGATAAAACCGAAGCATGAGGATAATAAGAGAAATCTGATATCTCCTTTATGTTAGATATACCATAATTAAAACACTTCGCATCTAGCCCATAAAGCCACAAATTACTTTGCAAAATATCAAACAACTCCGGCACTGGCTCAATAGCATATATTTTAATACCTTCCAAATAACGGCCAAATAATAAAGAAAACATGCCAATATTTGCCCCAACATCTACGATAACATCGCCATGTTCTACAACAATATCATGCTTCAGATATTCTTTATCAATAAATATTTCTTGGTATTGCAATGTGGTTTCAGAATGATTATGCTGAAATATCTGCATTCCGTTGGGCAAAATAACGCTTTTTTGTATTAATTCTGGTTTTTGCTGAATTGCTCTTAAATAGTTGTTAATAGGCAATGAAAATTCATCATTAGAAGAGATGACTGCTAATAACGTATTAGACTGATTTTCTTTATTGATCCAAACAACTGCCCGTGAAACAAATGAATTTTCTTCAATAACGCTAGCAATATAGTTTGGTTCAATTCGATATCCTCTTATTTTTATGTCATTATCTTTTCTGCCAACATATTCAATATTACCGCGTTCTACTCGCTTTCCAAGATCACCCGAACGGTACCAAATTTCATCATTAATATTAATAAAATATTTATCATTAAGTTCTTGGTTATTTAAATAACCTTGCGCCAAACCTGATCCACTTAAATAAATTTCTCCAACATTTCCACTTTCAACATGTTCAAAATTTTCATTTAACAATGCAATTTTTGTGCCATCAATGGCTTGACCGATTAGGCTGCGATTAGATTCTGCAATTTCAAGATTAATTTTTTGGTATGTGCTGTATACGGTTGTTTCGGTAATACCATACATATTATAAATTTCTGGCTTGTCTTCACCAAAAACCTTTAACCAAGGAAGCAATATTTTAGGATTTAGCTTTTCTCCAGCAAAAATTATTAGACGAAGACTGATGCTTCTGATAGAAGATAATGAAGTATTTGACAAATAATTTTCAAAGACAGTTGGTGTTTGGCTTAATAAGGTCACATTCTCTTTTTGAATCATTAACCAAAAGTCATTAGCTGTATAATTGCTGGGCTTTTCGGAAATGATTAGTTTTCCTCCACATGATAGTGCCGACCATATTTCCCATACTGACACATCGAAACAAAATGAATGAAATAATAATCCAACATCATAATTGGAATGATGATAAATGCTCTCTAGGCTCTTAATCAAAACACTAATAGAACCATGACTGATTACAACACCTTTTGGCCTTCCTGTGGTGCCAGATGTATACATAATATATGCAACAGTTGCTGGATTGACACGATTATCTAACTTTAAATCCAAGGGCTGCTTTCGCAATAAATTTCCTATTTCATATAAATTCACAATGTTTGAATGCAGCGTTTCATTAATTGTAAAATTTGTTATTAAGCACTGGGGTTGGCAATCATCAATAATTTTCTTTTTATAGTCTTCTGGATATTCTGGATCCAATGGAATATAGGCTGCGCCTATTTTAAAGCAAGCCAGTATAGCAATGATGATATCTGGACTTCTGGATAAATGCAGTATGACTTTATCATTTAACTTTATACCAGAATCACTTAAATAATTGGCAAGTTGCTTCGATTGTGCATTTAATTCCTGATATGTCAGTGTTTTTTCTTTATATTTTATCGCAATATTTTTTGGAAAAAGAATTGCTGATTGCTCAAACTTTTTACACAGTAACACCCCATCTTTTACATAACGACATTCAATATCAAATAATGTTTCTAATTTTTTGTCTAAATTAGTTGGTTCTGTTATCAGTAGTAGTATGTCCTTATACGTATCAATAATCTCTTTAATAAATGATTCACTGAATAATGCAGTATCATAATAAATTCCTCCATCTAATTTATTATCTATCCAATTGATTTCCAATGTTAAATCCATTCTTGCGGCGTCATATCCTTTTTTATAGAAATCAACATCCATATTGTCTAATGATAATTTTTGGTTTTCAGCATCTTGCAGAACAAACATAATCTGATAAACTGGATTTGCTCCGTTCATTCTAATAAAAGGAAGATGCTTAACCATCTCACTAAAGGGCACAAATTGATTTTCATATGCCTCGAATATTTTTTGATGGCATTTTTCAATAAATTGAGAAACGCTCATGTTGCCATTTATATTTATTCGTAATGGAAGTGTGGATACAAAATTGCCGATAATATTTTCAAATTCTTTAATTGCTCGCCCAGATACTGGAATACCAATAACAATATCTTGTATTTTTGAGATCTGATGCAATACAACAATAAAAGCTGCATATAACAAGCAAAATAGCGTTGTATTCTTTTCTTTTTTCAATAAAAACAACTGATTATTTAAGCTAGGCGATAAAGAAAAATAATGATATTTCCCTTTATGATGACTCTTACTTTGACGACTAAAGCTAGTTGGAAAATTAAAACATCTAATGTCTTTAAGTTCATTAATCCAATAATTTAGAGAGTTTTTATAAATCTTTGAGGAAGATAGTTTCTTTTCCCAGTCAACATAATCTGAATATTGCGGTACATTTTTTTGTGGTGAAATTTTATTAGTTATAGCATTCCTATAAAAGACAGATAATTGTCTATTGAATAAGCCCTCTGACCAACCATCAAAAACTATATGATGAAAAACAATAATAAAAATATAGCTGTTTTTTTCTATTTTTAATAATCGAATACGGTACAATGGATATACATTTAAATTAAATGGTTCAAGCTGAATAGCGATAATTAATTCTTCTAATTTTTCCAATGGCTGATTTTCACGGTCGATTATTTCAACATTAAAAAATTTAGGATTTGAATCTATTACCAAGAGCGGTTCATGATTATTACTTTTAACAAATGATCGCAAAGATTCATTATTATAAATAATCTGAATAATAGCTTCTTTAAGCGCGGTCTCTTTTAAATCACCTGATATTTTATAAACTGAAGAAATATTATAAAACCAACTATTTTCATATAATTTATCTATTAACCATAGGCTTTTTTGATTGGCGGTTAGTTCAGTTTCAGAATGGCGCAATGATTTTTTAGGTGTTAATTTGGGTAAAAGTTCGCTTTTTTCTAAAGAGGAAATATTTTTCTTAAAAAATTGACAATAAAAATCAGAGAAAACTGGGAATTTAAATATTTTATACAGCTTAAGCTCAATTGAAAAATTCGCATGAATTTTAGACAAAAGCCTCAAAGCAAGCAACGATGTTCCACCTAACTCAAAGAAATTGGCATTATCTTCAATATTTTCGCAATCTAAATCTAAAACATCAGCCCATATTTTTTTCAATAATGCTGAAGTAATTAGCTTTTGGTTATTACTTTCTTTTGAATATGAAGCATTTTTCATAAAAGAATATGCACTGTCCCAAGAGGATGTCATGCCTGACAGTGCTTTTATTTCTTGAGGATTTATTTGACATATATTTTTATCAGTCTTCTTCTCACGCTTATCTTGTAAAATTTCATTTTTAAAAACATCAGGAGAAAATTTTATATTATTTGCTCTATCCGTTGAAATCTTATAAAAAAAGTTAGATTCAGTTTCTTTTTCGCTTGATTCTGATAAAAAATCAAGAAATTGCTTTGCTGGAAGATTTCGGCATGTCTCTCTAAACTCAAAAATAATATATTGCAAATTAAGGGAGTTAGCTAATTTTCCTAAAAACTTAACCATTTCATATTCAACACCCCTGTTCAAGGCTCTACAGCTCAAAAAGAGTGCTACGACAAACAAATGATCCTCTTTTTGCTCAATAATGATGCCGCCTACTGTTCCATAACTTCCATATTTATCTGACAAATCTACTTTTATAGCACCTGATTCATTTAATAAAATTGCTTTTATGGTATTTTCTGAATAGCTTCTATTAGAAAAATTAAATTGTGTCACACGATAGGATAACTCCGATATTCTATTTATATCCTCCAATTCAGCACGACCAATTTTTATTTCTAAATCAAGACTATCAATAAATTCTTTTAATGACGGAGACCTATCCTTGATTTTTTCTCGCTCTAAATGATTTTTATACCAAATTGCTCTATTAGATGATTGTTTAGAAACTATCGTTTTTTCAAAAGCCCATAAATTATTTAGCAATCTTTTTAATGACCTATATTCATTGACATAGTTTATTGTTAAAACTTCTGGTAAAAATAACTCAACTTCATGGCACTCTATCAAATTATCGTCAATGAATATAAAACTAGATAAAGGTAAATTGAGTGTTGATGCAATACTTTTTATATTTTCATGCTTAGGCATCCAATTAACTTTCCATGCAGTAACATGCTTTTCAGAAATCAACATATCAGGATGGCTTTTAAAAACATTTCTGACGTCAACTTCGGTATTTTTACTGCATACAATAGTAATAAACCCTTTTTTATGAAGAGAAATTAACTTTTTCTGCAAAAAAATATTTGCGTCACTTAACGAGATTTCATTAATTTGATTTTCAGCGCAAACTCCTGTCCATAGCGTGTTATCACAATCAACCACTAAAACCTTATAATTATTATGAATAACACCATAGATTTTTTTTAATAGCATTAAAGAAAAACCTATATCAAAATATTCTGTGTACGGCAGCTTCGCTTCCTGCTCACTAAAAGCATCATATATTCTTGATGGCTCTTCTTTGGTGAGTTTTTTACTTAAATCTAGAAAAATAATATTAGAATAATTTTTGATCGCATTTTTTATAAGCACAATGAGATCTATCTTAGATAAAAATTCATTTTCATAGGATGGACAAACACAAACAATTATTTTGGCCAAACAATAACTTGCTGATATTTTTAAATTTTCAATGAAAGAATCTATTTTCTCACAACTTGAATAATCTACCGCTCTCACTAGAACAATATTAATGCCAGTGTTATTGTTGAATAGGCTTTTTTCATCAATTAATTCAAGGTCTATTACGCTCTCTGGTAATGACTCAACAATATACGGTAAAGCCAACTTCTCTGCCCATTTGAATAGTGATTCTTGTATACCGACTGTAGAAAACGCTCCAATCAAAAGAATTTTATAATGATTATTACTTAAGTTATTTTCAAGCAGCTCTATTAACCCAATATCTGTTTGAATAAAAACTACATTTCTTTCATTAAACAATTTTGCAGGATAAATTTCTCCAATTTGAGTTCCGCCCTGCTCTTTAAAATGTTTAATAGCTAAATTTAAATCGTTAACTTCATAACAAGTATGATATAAATTAATTCCGATACTGAGCAAATGTTTTACTGGTTCACCAGAAACAAGCTCAATAGCATGTCCATCTTCTAAAGTTATAAGACACAAGGTCGCTTTCTGTAGTGAATCGTAAATTATTTCGCTTACAGTCTTAACAGGATATAATTTCTTTACTAAATTTAATGCTTTATTAATGTTTTCACAAGCATAGCCGATATGGTGCAATTTCATGCTTTCAATAAACACGCCATTCTTATTGAAATTTTGCAGCACTCGTTCTAATACCCATTAAGATGTTATTTTATTCTGTTCACTTTTCAGCAAATTTTCCTTCTGATTTTGTTCACGCACAACGGATTCAGATCCTGCAATATATCCAACAGTTTTAGCATCTTCAGGATTCAAACCATACACGATATCTGTTTCATGAAGCACTTGTTCCGCCGTTTTAATAATAATTTCATCATTCCCTTTCTTCTTTAAAAAAAATGATACCTTATCATTTTCAGAAAGCTGTTTAGCTAAAATTTTATACTTTGGTCCATTGATTCCCAAATAACCAAGATAGGTTAATGTTCTAATATCTCTTGGTGAAAAATGATCTACTAATTCATCATTTGCTAAAATTTCTTCAGGCTTCATATTAAGCGTTATACTTTTGTTGACTAACTTCAATACAACAATGTATTCATCATTTTTTTTCATGATCTCAATTAATTTATAACGTGGTCTATATACCTCTTTTTCATGTTCGCTTTTTACGAACTGTATGAAATTTCTAATTTTTTCAATAAACCTTTTTATCATGTTTTTCCACCTGCAATTTTTTCTAAACTATATTCAGAGTTAATGTTATAACGAGCTTCCACCAAACAAGCTACAATTTCATCATCCTGACTTAGCAGGCGCATTTTGAATGCACTGAAATCAGGATGTAGCGGTTTTAAATATTTATGCTCTGCGTCTACTAGCAATTGTCGAAATACATAATTATTTGTTTCATGCAATTTAACTAAAACATAGCTACGGTCTTTAGGATTTAATTCAGGATCAAACACAAGAACTGAATCTATTTGGATAAAAGGCTCCATAGATGCATCTGGCATTATTGTAGCAAACCCTAATTTACTAATTTTCCCTACGAAAGGAATACATGAATGACTATCTTTATTTCTTTCTTCTAATTGTTCCCAGTTCACTAGAGGAACATAACTCACAGTAAAATTAGAAGGCAAATCATTTGCTATTGATTCCAAAGGTTTTTCACCTAATAACTGTTCAACATCTATTGAAAAATATTTAGCTATAGGTTCCAATGAGGAACGATAGGGACGTGTGGACTTTCCTGTTGTTAGCCTAGAAATAGTCGCTGTTGGTAAATCAACGGCACGTGCTAAATCTGCTGGACTCATTCTATTATCATATAAAAGTTTTTTTAATATTTTACTTAGTTGTAAATAATGTTTTGTCAAAATTGATACTCAAAATATTTAGATAGTTAGTGGTTTAACGAAGAGACCACTAAATCATTAAATACTGGAATAATAACAAGATGCACCAATAATTACAAGATTGAGCATAAAAAACGTAGTAAATTCATTAACTTTTATCCAATTTCGCTAGAAATATGCAGCATTTGCTACAAGACGATATGCTGGCTTTCACAAATATTAAGAAAAATTCCAATTGACTCTTAATGTCATCAGCTATTATTTCTTTATATATAATACTATTTCTGGTGACAAACATTATTAAGCTCCTCAGTAATACGTTTTTCAAAATACTGGTTCAATCGGTAAAAGCTTGATTGGATTGAGTAATACCATAATCTCCCCTGCCCTTCTCTCACCATTGTTCGCGTTGTTTTGAGTTGCAAAAGTTTTTTCAGTATTTTATTGACCCAGGCAACATCAGACAAACTACTATTAATTGCCAACTCTAACTTATAGAGCACAAAACGAGATAGTACTTCATTTTGTCGAATGGCATCTCTAACCATGGCTGCTGTTTTCTTATTGTAGCAACCTTTCCCTGTTTCTTTATCAATTCCCAATAAAGTAAATAGGGTTGTGAGTAATTGGAACTTAGCTGTTGTCCAGCCTGCATCGCCCTTAGAAACCGTATTTTTTTGTTCGATTTCATCTTTTTCTTGGGCATTAACAAGACCATTTTTCAGATCTTCATAGTTGTTAATGGCTTCAATGCCCTGCTCATCAAAAAATGCCAAATCATCGGGTCTGACTTCATCAATATACAAAGATGAGGCAATTTCGAAGCGTTTTATGGCATGTACTTCCTCGAGTGAATGGATTTCTGTCTTTATTTTTTGTTCGTATTGTTCTTGTGTTAGTGTGTTAACACCACATAAATCATTTTGACGTGATTGAAGTACTGCTTGTTTAATAGCTTTTTCTTCTTCTTTCAACGTCTGTTTAATCGATTCACTTAAGGTTTGTTTTTTGACATTTACGGTAAATCCTGCGGCAATGGATTGTAATACCAGGAAAACGGTGGCGTTATTTCGTTGTTGATAATCCATGGCTTTAATTTCAGCGGATAGTCGCTCAAAGTGTTCATTACGATCCCCTTCAATAACGATACCACCCTCTTCTGAGGTATTGATGGATAAACGTCCTATTTGTGTGATGCCTGTGATAGGGTTGAAGGTTACTTGTTGTGAGCCAAATTGTTGTAAGTATTGTCCATAGGAAGCAGCGAGTAAAGCAGCGGGATTTTCTAAGTGAATTTGTCCATGCGGTTTTTGATTGGGTAAAACGATTTCACGTGGGATAGAGGTACGAACTCGTTGAAGCATTTGATTAAATACGGTAGGAGTTACTGTTCCAGTATAAATACCGAATAAACGATCAAAATAAGCGGACTCAATCGACAATCCTGATTGGACCGCCGGTGAAAGGACGACAACATCAGGTTTTTCGATCGTTAAATAACCATCGGGATTTGTTAAGAAAGCTTGAGCTTCTGGTGTACGCACGGTTTCAGCGGTAATAATTAAAGATTTAATGTCGAGTTTTTTTAGTTTTTCCGATAGCTCAGCGATTTTTTTGCGGGAATCTGACACAATATACAGTTTTTCATCTTGTTCAATTGCTTCTTCAATTGTTTTTTGAAAGGCAGCCATAGCCAGCCGTGTTTTTTGATAATGATAAAACTGATAGAGTTGTTCAGATTGATCCATTTTTGGTAGCGTCATCACAAAAATTGGTACATCCTTATCAATCGATCTTTCTATTTCATCTAATGCAATGGCGTTTAAATCAGCATCGGCAATGTACGTATAATACGATTTATTCATTAAATCAGAAAGTTTTTGATGTGTTTGTTGCCGTAATTCATTTTGTACGGTACCGGTCATAATAGAGCGCAATACTTGAGTGTATTCATCAATAAATAGCGATCGGCTTTTATCTAAGAACTGCTCAAAAGATAAATGAATAATCGAATTAATGGTAATCGCTAATGACGATGGTAGGCCCAGTTTTTCAAAATCGGTACGTTCCGTTTTATAATGTGCGGCATCAAATTGGGTGGCAATGCTTTTGGTCAACGCACGAGTAGGTGTAATAATGACTGGGAATTGATTCTGCTCTTTATCTTCCGTAAAGTTGGGCTTCATTAAAAATTGGGTTTTACCGGTTCCCATTGGGGCATTGGTGATGAAAACCGCTTTGGGATGTTGCTCTTTTAATTTGAAAACTTCTCGTGATATTTCTTGTACATTGTTAAACTCGGTTACGGTATAACGATTTGACTCAGGATGGAATGAGAACGATTTTGGCCTTAGTGCTTTAGCAAAATATTTCTTCTTTACCTTAACCCAAATGGATTTAATCTTATTTTGAGTAATTTTCATTGTTTTGCAGGCAGAATAAACTTTTTCCAGCAATTCCTCTTCATCCAGCTCAATAGGGTAAGCAGGTAAAAGGGCTTTCATTATTTGATATAAGGTTGCTTCTATTTTACTGTTGCTTATATTTTGTGGCGCATAGCTGAGTTTTTCTAACGCTAGTTCTTTTAAAGAGTTGGATTTTTTTTGTTGAAAAGCTCGTATGGCTAATTCTGGATTTTCAATCCAAGCATCGCACCAGTCAATATTACGATATTCATTTTCGGGAAGTTCTGGATAAATTAAAGTTGCTTGGGTTTTTATAGCTGCATCAATGCCATTCCATAATCCCGCGTTGCCTTTTCCATTTAATTGCGTTTTTTGATCATTATCTGCTGCAATAACAATATTTTTTGCCTGATAGTGGCATTTAATCCATTGAGCAATAGTAATTAAGTTATGACAATCTAAAGCATTGACGACAGCAAAAGGGGAATGCGGTGAAGCCAAGTGATAAATTGCATTGGATGTCGCATATCCTTCACAAATGTAAACAGTGGAAGCTTTTTCTAAATCACCTAACACAAAATAAGCTTCTTTCTTTGTTCCATAAATACGTTTATTGCCGTTTTTATCGATGGTTTGAATTCCACAATATTGTCCGGTTTTAGAATTAATAAGAGGATACATGATATGTTGATTCACCAGTCGAAGACGTGGGTTACTGTCTAACATCTTATTTTGAACATAAAGATGGGAGTTTATATAGGTTGAGCCATTTTCCCATTGTTTTAATTTTTCTTGAAATAATTGTTTGCTGTTTCGGATTTCATCAGCATCTCGTTTTCGTGCTGCCTGAAGATCAAAAGATGGTTTAGATACTATGTAGGGTTTATTGCTAGAAAAGGAAGCGTTTCTATCTTCCGTTAAACTATTAAACGTAACAGAACCTAATTTAAAATTATTGATAGTAATACGGACAAACGGCTTTGAATGTTGTGTTGTGCCAAATTCGCAAACATAACCAATTTTCTTTTTATCTTTTTTATTAATTGCTTGGCAATACTTCCATTTTTGGGAAGAGTAGAAGTGATCAATAGGTGGGGATACTCCGCCAATTTGTTCAAATGTTTCTTGAATGCGTTGAGAGTGTTCTCTAAGAATATCAGCATGATCTCTATAACATGCTGAAACACTACTTTTTTTTATATTAAACATAATACCGTATTCTCTTAAAGTGAGTCGCCACGTGGCGACTACGTGTTATTTAAGATAAGTTTCTTGACATTATGTTTTTTATTTACTACAATTCCTCTTGCTTAGGGTGGCTTTGTAATTTTTATTACACAATGTCATTTCTTTATAACGGCCACAGATTGTGGCCGTTATTTTATAGTCGCCACGTGGCGACCGCATTTTATTTTACTCTTTTCATAATACACTCTTTTATTTCATCAATAATTTCATTAAGTTGAAGATCGCTCATTATTATATTTGCAACATCTTTTGAAAAATGAATAGATGGAATCCCAGTATTTATTTTCCATGTGAATAAAGCACGACCGTCATCGTCTGTAATGCTTCTATTTTCATTCAAAATATTTTCGTTTTTTTCCAATCTTCTTTCTAGTTCTTGTTGTACTTTTTTTGCACCATATGTTCCATCTCTTATGTGATCAGCCATTTCGATTAATATATTTAAATGTTGCTCGCTTTTTTTAGATAAGCGACTAAGTTCATAGGCTGTTCGAGATGAAACTTTTCTGAAATCGCCAATAGCTAAACGAAGAGCTTCAGGAATTTTTGAATATGATAATAGTCTAGATATTTGCTGCTTGCTAATGTGTAATATATCTATTAGATCTTTTTGCGTAAGAATGCCATTATCTATTTTGTTGGCATAGCTCATTCCTTTTGAGAACTCTGAAATATCTTTACGTTTTTCATTTTCTATTGCTTGTACAAGTGCAGCTGTTTTATCATCAAAATCTTTTACAATTGCCTTTAGTGGCAGTTTGGCTTTTTCAGCAGCTTTCCAACGTCTTTCTCCAACAATTAACTCATATTTTCCTGGATGTTTTTTTGATTTGCGCATAATACATGGTTGCTGTTGACCAACAGTTTTAAATGTATCAGCAAGGGCATCTATGTCGCCAAGCTCATTTTCAGGACGATCTTTAAATTCCCAACGAATAACCTTATCTGTGTCAACAGAAATAACAGAGTCTGTGTTTTTGGCAGAGTTTAAATATTCTGTGGCAGACAATGCTTTACTGTTTGCATTCAGAATTGTATCTAATGGATCCCATTTCTTTTCCATTTAGTCACTACCTCCATCTTTTTGATTTTGGGATCCCCAAATTTCACAAAACGCTTCAAAAATTTCCGCATTTACTTTATTGCAAGCTTCAAATGCGCGTCTATACGTTGTATTGCTTTTTGAAAATGGTTTTTCGTAAATGGATAAAAAAGCATTTGCGGTATTGTCTATTTCTGATGAGTCCACCATGTGATTTACGAGCATATATTCGCCAAATAACTTTCTCATGGTTTGATCTAGCTTATTAGCTGCTGAACTTCTTTTAGGTTCTACTCTTGTAGTGGCAGCATTAAGTTCGATTTTTGTACTTCCTTTGTGCTTTGTGAGTAAAACTCTAAAAAAGTCTAATTTTTTTGTGTTAATTGCATTGAAAATACGCTCTAGTGTTTTTGTTAATCGAACAAATGAGGCAAAATCTGGCATTGATGGTGGAAGAGTAATGATAATAGAATTAACCGCACAAATGGCATTTATAGTTAATATTCCCGTGTTTGGTGGGCAATCTATTAAAATAACATCATAATCATCTTTTATTTGCTCAAGTGCTAATTCGAGTCTTTTCATTGGGCTGCCAAGTTCACTTATTTTATCGTCAGTGAGTGATTGTAATCTTAGTTCAGCACTCTGAAGTTCAAGATTTGCAGGAATTATATCTATTCCAGCAAAGTATGTCTTTTTTATAACTCTCTTTATATCTAGATGATTTTCACATAATGTGGTAGCTAATGTGTCATCCGAGTTTAAGTCAACGTCAGGAACAAACCCAAACCATGTTGTTAACGTTGCCTGTGGATCTAAATCTATACCTAGTACTTTGACGCCTTCCAGTGCTAAATATTGAAGAAGAAGAAGGGTGGTCATTGATTTTCCAACACCTCCTTTGAAATTAACTGTGCTGCATATTATTGGTTGTGTTTTTTCACCCCTTTTAAAGCGTGTTCCAGCAATGTCTCTTATTTTGTTTATTGTTTCTAGGGTATACTGTTTCCTCCCGCTGGCGTCCTTGAACGAAGTAATTTCATCTTTTTCTTCTAGCGATCTAATAAAAGTATTTGATTTTCCTGTAATGTTAACAACGTCATTTATTCCCCATGATCTTAATTGCTTTCTTGTTTCTGGAGCTGAGGAGGCTTCGATCACTTTAATAATAGCATCTTGACAGGATGCATATAACGCGCCCATTAATGTTGCAGGGTTTTCAACGCCAAAACCAGTTAACTCTTTATTTGTTTCACTCATAATAACAAACCAAAATTTGAAAGATTTTTGAAGTTTATATCAAAAAACTTGAAAGATCAATTTGTTTTAGTAGAAAAGAGTTTTTTTGATTTTTGAGGTTTGTTTCGCAACTTTAGTTTTTGTTTGTTTAACTATGTAATATTGTGCCAATAAATTTATTTTGTGATTAAATGTTTGTTTCATCATTATTGACATTCTGATACTGCCTGTCAAATAAAGTTTGAATAAAGATATCCACAGAATTTGGGGAAGATCGGAA
>JAJZTL010000104.1 GCA_021848965.1 Pseudomonadota bacterium | reverse complement strand
TTCCGATCTTGAATTTCCCGTTTATTAAGCTAATTGAAATATGTACTGCCCATTTTGCCAAGCTGAAGAAACGAAAGTAATTGACTCACGTCTCGTTGCTGAGGGAACTCAAATTCGACGCCGGCGAGAATGTTCTTCATGTAACGAACGTTTTACGACATTTGAAACAGCAGAACTTTTAATGCCAAAAATTATCAAACGTAACGGTCAACGCCGACCTTTTGATGAAGAAAAATTGCGATCCGGCTTTCAGAAAGCGTTAGAAAAGCGTCCCATTAGTATTGATGATATTGATACGGCCATTCACTCCATCAAGCAAAAGTTATTGGCCAGTGGTGAACGCGAAATTTACTCTCAACAATTAGGTGAATGGGTCATTGAATGCTTAAAAAAATTGGATAACGTGGCTTATGTTCGATTTGCCTCTGTGTATCGTCGTTTTCAAGATATCAGTGACTTTAGTCACGCTATTGATCAACTTAACAACTCAGAAAAACAATAAAAACTAATTATGTCTATTAAAGCTCGAAAAAAAGCGCGTCAATTTTTGATGCAAGCAATCTACCAATATCAAATGACCCAGGCTGATTCAGAGGATTGGTATTCCATTCAAATACAATTTCATCAAATGAATGATATGAGCAAATGTGATGTTTCTTACTTTGACACTCATCTACAAAAAATTGCTCAAAATCTTACTGAAGTTGACACTGCGTTTGAACCTTATTTAGATAGAAAATTAACTGAACTTAATCCTATTGAATTAGCCTTGATACGATTAGGTACTTATGAACTTTTACACTGCCTTGATATTCCTTGTCGCGTTGTCCTCAATGAGGCTATTCATTTAGCCAAAGAGTATGGTTCCGAGGAAGGCTATAAATATGTTAATGGCATATTGAATAAAGTAGCTCGGCAAGTGAGAACTCTTGAAGGGGATTGGACGAAATCCTTGTAATGAATGCTAGCAAATCCCCCTGCGCCCCGCTTTAACAAAGGGAGCGCAGGGGGATTTTTAAAATTTAAGACTACAACAACGCCTTCAAAAAAGAACCTGTATGTGAATTTTTCACCTTGGCAATTTGCTCTGGAGTTCCCTTCGCAATAATTTGTCCTCCTAAGTTTCCTCCTTCAGGACCTAAGTCAATAATCCAATCTGCCGTTTTAATTACATCCAAATTATGTTCAATAACAATAATTGTATTACCTTGCGAACGTAAACGATGCAATACTTCTAACAATTGTTTCACATCGTGGAAATGTAACCCGGTTGTTGGCTCATCTAGAATATAAAGCGTGTTACCCGTATCGCGCTTTGACAATTCACGTGAGAGTTTAATCCGTTGTGCCTCTCCACCTGAAAATGTCGTCGCACTTTGCCCCAGGCGAATGTAAGATAATCCTACATCAATCAGTGTTTGCAATTTTCGTGCAATGACAGGAACAGCATCAAAAAATTCTCGCGCGTATTCGACTGTCATGTCTAAAACTTCTCGAATATTTTTTCCCTTATATTGAATATCTAAAGTTTCTTGATTATAACGCGCACCTTGGCATACATCACAACTGACATAGACATCAGGAAGAAAATGCATTTCAACTTTAATCAAACCATCGCCTTGACAAGCTTCACAACGCCCGCCTTTCACATTAAAACTAAAACGTCCAACTTCATAGCCACGGGAACGCGCTTCTTGCGTGCCTGCAAATAACTCACGAACATGCGTAAAAAGTCCCGTATATGTCGCCGGATTAGAGCGTGGTGTTCGTCCAATTGGACTTTGATCAATGTCAATCACTTTATCAAAATGCTCTAATCCGTCAATGGTCTCATGTGTTCCTATGGTGGTAGGCGCAGAACCATTTAAGCGCATAGCGGCTACAGGATACAATGTATCATTAATTAAGCTTGATTTACCTGATCCTGAAACTCCTGTGATACACGTCATTAATCCTATAGGAATATCTGCCGTTACATTTTTTAAATTATTAAAACTCGCGCCTTTTATACAAATCACACGTTGTGGATTAAAAGCCATCCGAGATTGAGGCACAGAAATCATTAATTTTCTTGACAAGTATTGCCCCGTCAGTGAATCTTGGGTGTCCATAATATTTTGCGGTGTTCCGCTCGCTATAACTTTACCGCCATGCACGCCAGCCCCTGGACCAATATCAATCACATAATCAGCCGCTAAAATAGCATCTTCATCATGCTCAACCACAATTACGGTATTACCTAAATTTCGCAAGTGATTTAAAGTTGATAATAAACGCTCATTATCGCGTTGATGTAATCCAATAGAAGGTTCATCCAAAATATACATTACACCAACTAACCCAGAACCAATTTGACTAGCCAAACGAATGCGTTGCGCTTCTCCTCCGGATAATGTTTCAGCACTTCGCTCTAGACTAAGATAATTCAGTCCCACATTGACCAAAAATTGCAATCTATCTTCAATTTCTTTGTTAATTTTTGAAGCAATTTTTTCTTTTTGCCCTGAAAAATGCAGATTTTTAAAAAAATTTAGTGCTTCTTCAATCGATAAAGCTGTCACATAAGATAAATTCTTATCATTAATAAAAACATGCCTTGCCTCTGTACGCAAACGCGCCCCTTCGCACACTTCGCAAGGACGACTGGCTAAATAACGACTTAAATCTTCACGCACACTTATTGATTCTGTTTCACGAAAACGGCGTTGCATATTAGGCACAACCCCTTCAAAAGGATGCTCTTTATGATAATGCGTTCCAGAAGTACTTTCATAGTTAAAGTTAATTTTTTCTTTACAACTTCCATATAATAAAATATGTTGTACTTTTTCAGAGAGCGTACGATAAGGAGCTTCAACATCAAAACCATAATGCTGCCCTAAAGAAGACAGTAAACTAAAATAATAAGGACTTCGTCTATCCCAACCGCGAATCGCACCACCCGCTAATGATAGCTCTGTGTTATGAATAATACGCTCTGGATCAAAAAATTGCTCAACCCCCAAACCATCACAAGATTTACAAGCCCCAGCAGGACTGTTAAAGGAAAAAAGCTTGGGTTCCAGTTCTGTTAAACTATAACCGCATTGAGGGCACGCAAATTTTGCGGAAAAGAGCATTTCAATATCATTATCAATACCCATGATACGGAGTAAATCATTGGATAATTTCAAAGCATTTTCAATGGATTCTTTTAAGCGTAAAGCAATATCAGGTCTGACTTTTAAACGATCAACCACGACTTCAATGGTGCTTTTTTTACGTAATTCCAGTTTGGGAACGTCGCTTAATTCATAGACTACTCCATTCACGCGAACACGCACATAACCTTTTGCTTGCAAGTCTTCTAACAATTTAACATGTTCACCCTTTCGATTTTCAACGACAGGTGCTAACAAAAGAATAGGAGTTCCTTCAGGTAACTGCAAAATTTGCTCTGCCATTTGTCCAATGGTTTGCGCATTCAGTGTTACACCATGTTCTGGACAACGCGGCTCCCCCACACGCGCAAATAACAAACGTAGATAATCATAAATTTCTGTAATTGTACCCACTGTGGAACGCGGATTGTGTGAAGTTGATTTTTGTTCAATGGAAATAGCAGGAGATAAGCCTTCAATGAGGTCTACATCGGGTTTTTCCATCATCGATAAAAACTGGCGCGCATAGGCAGACAATGATTCAACATAACGTCGTTGTCCTTCAGCGTAAAGCGTGTCAAACGCTAGCGACGATTTACCTGAACCAGATAATCCTGTAATAACAATAAGTTTGTCACGGGGTAAATCTACATCGATATTTTTTAAGTTATGGGTTCTTGCACCACGTACACTAATAGTTTTTTTGTCCGAGTTATTTATTTGTTTCATAATCTATTTAAATACAGTGCTTTTTTTACTAATCCAATAAATCCAAATCAATCTTACGTTCATCCAGATTCACGCGAGAAACGCGTACTTTCACACGGTCCCCTAAGCGATAAACGATTCGTGTGTGCTCACCTAATAATCGATGTTTCGCCGCATCAAAACGATAATAATCATTTTTAAGCCCTGTCACATGCACCAATCCTTCGACATAAATTTCATCAAGCTCAACGAAAATGCCAAAACCCGTCACAGAAGAAATGCGCCCAGTAAATTCTTGCCCCAATTTATCTTGAAGAAACTCACACTTTAACCATGCAACCACTTCTCGCACAGCATCATCCGCACGTCGCTCAGTATCGGAGCAATGTTGCCCCAGGCTTTTCATCAATTTTTCAGTATAAGCATACTCAGCTACCGGTTGCTGATCTAAAATCCAGCCAATGGCTCGATGCGTTAATAAATCGGGATAACGACGAATAGGTGAAGTGAAATGAGTATACGCCGGATAAGCCAAACCAAAATGACCTGTGTTTTCTTCGCTATACACCGCTTGGCTCATCGATCTCAGCAAAACGGTTTGAATGAGATGCTTATCCGGGCGTGATTCAATACGCTCCAATACTTGACAATAATGTTGAGTAGTTATCTTTTTAGCTCCCGTAAACGCTACCCCCATCTCTTGAAGAAACTCTTTTAAGTTTTTCATTTTGTCTGGAGACGGTTCTGAGTGCACTCGGAATAAAGCAGGTATTTTATTTTTTTTGAGAAATCGTGCCGTAGCAACATTAGCCATTAACATGCATTCTTCGATAAGCCGATGAGCTTCATTTCTTTCGCTCGGACAAATACGTTCAATTTTTTTATTTTCATCAAAAATAATGCGTGTTTCTGTTGTTTCGAAATCCAAGGCCCCTCTTTCCTTACGAGCCGATAATAATATTTTATATACAGAATACAAATTTTGTAGGAATGAATAATATTCTCCCTGTTCTTGACGAAGGTCATTTGCAGCTTCCGTATAAGTAATACGCGCCTTTGAATGTATTACAGCCCGATAAAACTCATACTTTTTTAATACTCCCTGGTCAGAAATAACCATTTCGCAGACCATGCATAGTCGATCAACTTTGGGTTTGAGAGAACACAATTCATCGGACAAAATCTTCGGCAACATTGGAATAACACGTCCAGGAAAATAGACAGAATTTCCTCGACGATAGGCATCTTGATCTAAGCTAGTATCGGCTTTTACGTAATGACTCACATCAGCAATAGCAACATACAAGCGCCACGAGCCACGCGATCGCTTAACAGGTTCAGCATAAACGGCATCATCAAAATCTTTTGCATCCTCTCCATCGATAGTAACAAAAGGTAAATGTCGCAAATCTTGTCTATTTTTTAATAAATTTTTATCTACTCTTACTTCTTTAGGAAGTTTTTTTACCATGGCTGTCGTTTCATCTGACCATGAATCGGGCAAATTATGCGCATGAATTGCCACATCAATTTCCATACCCGGCGCCATGACTTTCCCTAAAACTTGAATAACACGCCCAATGGCTTGTACCCGCTTAGTAGGAAAATCTATGATTTCAACAAGAACTATTTTTTCGGCAAGTTTTTCAGGAGAAGCTTTTATAATTTCTTTAGGCAACATTTCTTTCGGAAGGTATACAGCATTAGGCAAACGCTTGCTATCCGGTTCCAGAAAATATAAATCATGTTCTCTGAAAACTTTTCCTACAACTGTTTGATTATAACGCTCTACAACTTCATGAATAATGCCTGTTTCGCGTCCACGATAATCCTTGCCTGCTTTTCTCGCCAAAACACGATCACCATGCATCACACAACGCATTTCTTGAGGAGGAATAAATAAATCCTCTGTTCCATCTTCAGGAATTAAAAAACCAAATCCATCTGGATGACCTACAATCCGGCCACATACCACCGTTAATCGCTCTAATAAGCAATAACGTCCACGACGATCCAGCATGAGCTGAGCATCGCGTATCATCGCTTTTAATCGATAACTTAACGCTTGAACTGTTTGTGTATTTGTTATTTTAAAAAGAGTGATGAGTTTCTTTTGACTAACAGGACATCCTAATTTTTCAAGGGTATCCAAAATAAATTCACGACTAGGAGCAGGATGAGTATATTTTTCCTTCTCTCGTTCCAGAAAAGGATCTTTGGATAAGGAGCTGATTGCCCTCTTCTTTTTAGAAGAGGGCGATTTGTCATTCTTTGGCAACAGGGATTAACCTCGTCCTCGGCCGCCTCGGTCATCACGATCACCGAAAGAACCACGTTCACCAAAAGAACGATTTTGTGGACGGCCATTTCCGCCACCTGGACGACCACGACCACCAAAACCACCACCAGAAGACTTTTCACGTGGCTCAGACAATTTTACATTTAATGCACGACCTTTAAATTGTTGTCCATGAGCTTCTTTTACAGCTGTTTCAGCGCTCGCTGGATTGGTATATTTAACAAAACCAAATCCTCGTGATTTTCCAGTGACACGATCAGTAATTAATTTACATTGCTCAATTTCACCATAGTTTTCAAAAAACTCTTTTAAATCAGCTTCACTGACCTCAAAGGCAACATTGCCTACAAATATTTCTTTCATCTTACACCACAACGTTTAC
>JAJZTL010000015.1 GCA_021848965.1 Pseudomonadota bacterium | reverse complement strand
CACCTGACCCATTTCGAACTCAGTCGTGAAACTGCTTAGCGCCGATGATAGTGTGGGGTCTCCCCATGTGAAAGTAGGTCATTGCCAGGAGTTTTTTCCTAAAGGGCACTTACGAGTGCCCTTTTTTATCATCTAAATTTTGTCCAAAGCTGGCATAGCTCAGTAGGTAGAGCAACTGATTTGTAATCAGTAGGTCCCGAGTTCGAATCTTGGTGCCAGCACCATTCCTAAATATTTTATTGATTCATATTTTTCATTATATGGTACAATCTCCAAACTTTATATTGGAGTATTTATAATGAAAAAACTTTTTAGCCTTTTTTTTGTTTCTTTTTTAAGTCTTTCTTCTGCTTTTGCAGCAAATTTTAGTGGTACTTACGATTGCCAATTACGTGACCATACTGATGGCAATTTTACAGGTACCTTAACATTAACCCTGAATAAAGAAGCGAGCAAGCTCAAAGAAGGTTATGCGAGCTATGATATCACTCTGGATGTCCAAGGATTGCCTTATTCTTTTGGCGGTATCGCGGCAGCAAGAGGTAATGATCTCGCTTTATATTTTGAAAGTGTTGGAGCAAATAAAAATCCAGATGACAGAGGTGTGGGTATTGCGTCAATTATTTTAGATCAAGATAAATTTGGTCGTGATGTTGTGAGTATACATAAGTTTTATTATGAAAAATCATATAAAGGAAAAAGTAATTTCGGTTTTGAAAAATGTATTAAAAAAGAATAATATTTAAAGAACTCTATTTTTTGAGGAGTAAACAATATTTACTCCTCGGTTATTTTTAACAATGAACCAACCAAGGAGCATTTGTAGATCATATTTCCTTCAGAATTTTTGATTATAATGAAAGAAAATGTATTAAAATAAACTTGGAGTGAAATATGGCCATAGATTTATCGCCTATTCCCTTTTTTTTAAAATCTAAACCATTGTTTAAATCTAAAAATACAGCTTCCCCATGGCAGAATGTTCATTTTAGAGTAAAAAATGCAGGCCAAGTTGATGCTGATGCACTACGAACGCATGAGGAAGAAAGCACTATAAGTTTCATGGGACACAACGATAATATATACAGTTATTCTCTGACAGAGGCACAACAAGGGGGACGTACGGGCAAAATAAAACTAGCGGTCGAACCTAATGAGCGCAATAAAGAAGCGGTTATGATGGAAATCGTTATTGACAATTTGAGAAATCCTAAACAGTCCAACGTTGAGCAAATGGATACTGAAGTAGATTTTGTAGCATTAGATAGCGAAGCGCTTCTTGAAGGTGAGGATGTGGAAAACCCAAAAAGAGAAGAAGCAAAAAAGAAAGCGACAGAAAAAGAAGATGAACTTAGAAAAAGTGTTATAGAAAAACTAAGTTTTTTAATCAAAATCTTAAATGAGGCTCAGAATGAAGCAAGTGCCGCATCTTTTTACAATAGAAAAATGCAATGGAAAATGTTTCTGGCAAGTTTAAGTGAAACAGAAAAAGATTATATACGCGAATGCCAAGGACTTGAGAAGCTTGTCTATAAGCCCTCTGAATGGACTAATACCTATATGAATTTGGTTTATTTTAGTTTTACTGCCGCAGCCTTTTTTGTGACTGCATTTGGTATACCTGGGGCTGGGCTTATACCCGTTAAGTGTGATACAGGAGACTCCGCAGCCGCAGCGGTATTTGCGGCAGCATATTGGAATTTAGGTTCGGATTGTCTGGGAGTGGGAATTCAAACCTCTTATCAATTTGCACGTGAAGAAAAAATATTAGGTACATTAAATACTATAGGTCTTCTGGCTGCCGTTATCTGCACAGGAGTAGGAGTTGCTGCCTATTTCAAAGGAAACATAGAAGCCGCTTTGGCATTGTGTGGATGGTCATTTGCTTTGGGCATGTTTACGAGCGCAGCAGTAGAGTTGAAGAGTTGCAGGAGTTGTTTAAAAAATAAGGCCAATTACGTTGAACAATTAAAAAAAAATTCCAACGAAAATTTTATTGATGCTCAGGACCAAGAAGCTCTTTTAGCTTGGCAATCATTTGGCGGAGCAATAGGAAGTACTGCAAAACTTGTTCAAAAAAGCGCCGAGATACTTGAAAAAAGTATGCCAAAAAAGCCAAGACCAACAGCTGAGCAACTGAACTCAGCAAGTGATCAATGTGCACTGGACTTAGAAAAAGAATGGCAGAGCTACGAAGAATGCAGGATGCGCTTGAATGTTATTATTCGAGAGCATGCGCGAGCAACCAATCATTATCGTACTATGTGGTCATGGATTGGATGTGGAATTGCAATGGTTGCTGCATCAATCACCGTGACTGCTGTTACCATGGATCCTACATGTACATCTATTGGGATTTCAGTCAACGCATTTACACATCTTAGCTCATGCTTGGGATTGTCAAGTGGTATATTTCGCTTAGCCAATGCTCATTTGGCAAATGATATTGTAAATGCTGAAGAGGCAATTAAGCAGCGAGATGAGTATTTGAACTGTAAAGAACAAAAATATAAAATAGTGAAAAATGCAGATGAGTTAATGCCAGGCGATATGTTGCTATTCGTAAATAAAAAAAATGAAGTAAGCTATAGGCTCAAAAAATTTAATGGTGACGAGATCTCTGGAACGTTAAAGAAAATGCCGCAGCATGATTCATATTTAAGTAAATTACTACCGGAAAATGATGGATTGTCTGAAGACGATACACCAGCGGTTCTTGATTTTCTTGAAACTCAGCAACACATTGTGACAAAAAAAGAGAGCATTGTCGGGGTAAAAAGCATTTTTAGAGATACTTTTGTGGGTATTGGCAAGAGAGCTGTATCTGCAGTATCAATGTTTAGTCATGCGCATGAATCAGATAAAGGTACAGCAGCAGAGGAGCAAACGTTATTAGCAAGACAAAAGAGGTGAGATTTATGTACATTAAAATAGCCACTCGAAAGAGCCCTTTGGCCCTTAAACAAGCACTTTTAGTCAAAGAAGCTTTGCTTAAACATTACCCAGATTGGAATATTGAACTTTATCCCTTGGAAACATCGGGAGATAAAATGTTATCAGGACCTTTAATGGATAGAGGTGGAAAAGGATTATTCGTCAAAGAATTAGAAAAAGCCTTATTAGAAAAAAAAGCCGACTTAGCAGTGCATTCAATGAAAGATGTTCCAGCGCTGCAACCGGAGGGTTTAGAAATTTCCGTGATAGCTCCAAGGGAAGATCCTCGGGATGCCTTTATTTCAATAAAATATCAAAAATTGGAAGACTTACCGCACGGGGCCAAAGTAGGAACAGCAAGTTTGCGGCGACAATGTCAATTGTATGCAATGAGAAGCGATTTAGATATTCAAATATTACGTGGTAATGTCAATACGCGCCTTAAAAAATTAATCGACGGAGAGTTTGATGCTATTATTTTAGCGGCAGCAGGAATGAAACGGTTGGGTTTTGAAGAGCGTATCCAGTATTATTTTTCAACGACGCAAATGATTCCAGCACCTGGGCAAGGGGCTTTAGGATTAGAGTATCGTAGCGATAATCTTATTTTAAAAGAAAAACTAAATGTCTTAATGAATCCTATTACGTCAGCATGTCTTATCGCAGAAAGAACCTTAGCGCGCCAATTGGATGGTAATTGTCGTGCGCCGGTTGCGGCGTTTTGTGAATATAATGAAAATCGATTGTATTTGCACGGATTAGTGGGTTCACCTAAAGGAGATATCATTCTTTCTTGTCAGGAAAAAGGCGAACTATCTGAAGCTCAAGAGCTAGGGATGCGCGCTGCCAAAAATTTAGAAGAACAAGGTGCTGCTGCCGTGTTAAAAATATCTTTTTAAATGAATAAAAAAAAACTACTAGACAAAACCATTTTAAATACTCGGCCTTTGACTAAAGCATTGCCGCTAGCGAAGGCTATTGAAGCAGAGGGCGGTCGATGTATAGTGTTACCAAGTATTGAGATTATTCCCGTATCCATACCTAATGAAAACAAATTGCTTACCCAAGTGGAAGAAAGTGATTTTTTATTATTTGTCAGCCAGTATGCCGTGCAATATACGCCACGTATATGCTTTTCTTCTTTAGTAAAAAAAGTGGCTATAGGCAGAGCGACAGCAAAAGCTTTAGAACAAATAGGAATATCGACAGATCTTATTCCTGAAGAACCTTCAAGCGAAGGATTATTGAGTTTACCAATATTTGAATCTTTAGAAGGTAAAAGCGTCACTATTTTTCGTGGAAAATCCGGTAGAACCCTCTTAGATGAAACCTTGCAGCAACGAGGAGCTATAGTTCAAGAAGTCATTTTATACGAACGAGTTTTACCCGTGTGGACTCCCGAAGATTATGCTTTAATATCACAGAACACTATTGATGTTGCTCTAGGCTTAAGTGTTGATAGTTTGACTTATTTTTTCTCTCAACTAAAATTATCCGAAAAGAAACGACTTTTAAGTGTTCCATGGCTTGTTATGAGTGACCGTGTGGCTGAACAGGCTAAAAAATTGGGTATTGAAACAATTCATATAGTGTCCAAAGGCGATGTTTTAAGATCTTTGATACAATGTTGTTCGTTTGGTACAATATGACAATTGTATTTATAAAGATAGTTGTTTGATGGGGCATTAATCGTGAAAAAAGAAAAAGCGAGTAAAGAGCAACAAGAGCTTCTTGAAAAAGTTGAGAAAGCTACTACAGAAAATACAACAGACAATTCTCTTGTGGCTAACGAAAAAAGTCGTCCATCCACTTTTATATCAGTTCGTTTTGGTATTATTACCATAATTCTTGCTATTGCAGGTATCATTATTAGCATTGATAGTCTAGTGAAAGTTGAAGAATGGCATACTGGGCTATCTTCATTTAAAGAACAAATAGAAAAACATTTAGAAATTGAGCAACAGAGATTAAGTAATTTAGAAAAATCATTGCATAACATTGCTGATCGGCAGCAGATTTTTGATAAGCAGTTAAATGAGTATCACTCAGTGTTGTCAACGGTATCACCTTTACTAAAAAAATATTCTGAGAGGCAGTCAGTTGATGTTTTATGGCAATTGCACAAAGCTTATAATTGGTTGGAAGAAGCACAGCTTGATTTACGCTGGAATACTGATTGGCAAGGAGCATTACTACTGTTAGAAGCAGCAAATGATACTATCGCAGCATTAAAAATAGCTGAATTAGAACCTATTCATACAACACTTTCAGCGGATATTACTCACTTATTAGCTGTGCATCCTTTGAACGAAACAATATTGTTAGAAAAAATTAAAAATATTTCAAATGGGATAGTTTCGCTACCTGTTCCACCCGTAACACAGCCTCCTCAATCAAAAAAATCATCCGAAGGAAAAAATATGTCGGGTTGGCGAGGTGCTTTAAGTAGTACCTTTGAATGGATTCAACAGGTGGTCACTATAAAATCTAACGATCCAAGTAATCATTCTGCTGAACCTTTATCTGATGCGCAGTCAAGAAAAATATTAAATGAAAATATCATTATCGCATTACAACAAACGCAATGGGCATTACTGAAAAAAGATAGTGTACTTTTTCACTGGAGTATGGGGCAAGTTACCCAAATGATTAAAAATAATGGCGCATTAATCAATTTGAATGATCCTAAAACAATAAAAGTGTTACAAGAGCTTACACTGTTATCTCAAGAAAATCTTACACCATCTTTCCCTGATATTCAGCCCGTTTGTCAGCAATTAAAAACTTATATGGATACACATGAAAATACATTTGGTCCGTCAAGTGAGAAAGTAAAATGAAACGGGTTGTTCTGCTTTTTCTTACTTTGCTATTGTCTGTTTTTTTAGGATTATGGCTTCAGCAACAAGCAGGAATGTTGTTTATTGTCTTAAAAAATGAAACCATTAAAATGCCTTTGTGGTTTGCTATTTTGATGGTTTTTTTAGGGTATGGTTTTATAGGATTGTGTTTAAGAATTTTAACAAAACTTTTTCAAATTAAACAAACAGTTAAAAGATTGTGTAAAGAATGGAGTGCAAGGCGCGCTCATTTAAATACCCGTCGAGGTCTGATTGAATATAGTGAAGGAAATTGGGAACGGGCTGAACAGTATTTTGTGAAGGCAGTTACAAAAACGTCTGCAGATAGTGATACATCATTGTTAAATTATCTTGTCGCTGCGCGTGCCGCGCAAGAAATGGGAGAATCTCAGCGCCGTGATGATTACTTACGTGAAGCTCAGAAAACTATTCCTGATGCTAAGATTGCGATTGAGCTCACTCAAGCTCAGTTGCAAATGGTGGATGAGCAGTGGGAGCAAGCATTAGCAACATTGAGCCATTTGCATAACCTAGTTCCGAATCATTCCTATGTGACAAAATTATTGATGAAAGTTTATATAACACTCAAAGATTGGTCCCACCTAGAGGCATGTTTACCGCAAATTCGTCGACAAAATATTTTAGAAAAAAAAGAATTTGAAGAACTCGAGAATATTACTTACTCAGGATTGTTAACTCAAATTCCTCAACCTATAACGGAAGAAATACTTAAAAATTTATGGGATAGTTTTCCAAAATACCTTCGTCGAAGAGACAGTTTAATTATTGTATATGTAACCCAACTTATCGCTGTTCATGCATATTGTGAAGCAGAATATCACGCTCGGTTAGCGTTGAAACGCCAGTGGAATAATACGTTGATGCTTCTTTACGGCCAGTGCAATGTATCAGCAGTTGATGAGCAGCTTCGCTTTGCTGAAAGTTTTCTAAAATATTATCCCAACAATCCTTATTTACTGCGTGCATTGGGAAATATTTATTTGCGTCGCCAATTATGGGGAAAAGCTAAAAGCTTCTTTTCAAAAAGTATACAAGTACAGCCTGAAGCAGAAGTTTATGTTGCATTAGCGAAACTTTCAGAAAAACTGAGTGAGAAAAACGAAGCAGGTTTATATTATAAAAAAGGATTAGAGTTGCTAACCTATTCCAGTTAATGTTAATTTAATAAAAAAATGCTAGTATTTCAAGCATGAGCACATAAATAACTCAACGAGGAGATATAAAATGCCAAGTATAGATTATTATAAAGTTCTTGGAATTGAAAAAAACGCCGATGAGGCAGAAATAAAAAAGGCTTATCGTAAGCTTGCGTTGGCAGAGCATCCAGATAAAGTTCTAGATAAATTTAACAAGGAAACTGATAAGCGTAAGGATGAAATGGTTGCTCGTGGCGAAACAGAAGAAAAAATTAAGGAAATGCTACAGCAAAGAGATATAGAGCGAATAGAAGCAGAAAAAGAAGCCACAAAAAAGTTTCAAGGAATTGGAGAGGCTTATGAAGTATTGATGGATAAAGAAAAGCGTGAGCTTCATGATAAAGAGCAAGATAAAAAGAAAACAGAAAAAGCACAAAGGCCCTCTGAAAGTACGCAACCAAAATATACGGCTCCTCAAAGCAATCCAAAAAAACCAATGCCTGAAGAAGCGCAGAGAAGACAAGACAAGGTTCCTAAGCCGGCTGCGGCTAAAGATGAAGAGTTCTCACGGCCTTCTGCTGCTTCCTCGTTTCGGGCTCAGCCTCGGCAAACATATGAACCTAAAAGAACTTTTCATGTGCCACCAAAGGAACGAGATGTTCCTCGTTATACTGCTAAGCGTCCAACAGAGCCTATTGGAACAAATGAAGTACAGGTAAATAAAGCCGTACAAATATATCAACTAATGGTGTTGCAGATGGTTTTACAGCGCGAGACTTTCAGCGCTCTGGCTGTAGGTGATCTTGGACGTGCATGTCTTTGCATGAAATACGGAAATATTGTGTCAGCATCTATATCTGAATTAACAAACTCCAATAATAAAGCGCACAGTCCATTATTCCAGCAAGGTGCTCCCGCTGCAAGTATGTTTACAGGATTGAGAGGTACAGATCGCAATGTGGATCCAGATCTAAGAAATACAAATTCTTTTAATCCACGTACTGCACCTTTTGTTAGATAAATCGTTATTCAGCAAAATAGAACGATCTTGCTGTAGGGGGCAATAACATTCGCCCTTCTTGCCAATGATGCAGTTCTTGGTAAAAAACCACCGAGGGCGAATATTATTCGCCCCTACAGGATTGTGTCAAATTCAAATACGTTTTTAGAAGGAAAACGTCATTATCAAAAATTTTAACCCATTTTTAATTCATAAAATTACTAGATGAGACTATTTTATTGCGTTAAAATAGGCCATTGTTGTTTTATTTAATAATTTTGAGGTTTTTGATAGATGTCTTTTATCATAGGAGTTCCTAAAGAACTTGACATGCTTGAAACGCGAGCAACACTGATTCCTAGTTCAGTCGAACGATTGGTAAAAAAAGGAGCGTTGGTGCATATTGAAGCCGGTTTAGGTGAGAGAGCCGGTTTTTCTGATGAATCATATTCAGCAGTAGGTGCCTCTATTGTGATGGACAGAAAGACCTTATTATCTCATGCTGATTTGATTATAAAAATTCAAAAGCCTACGATGGAAGATATAATGGGCTTAAAAAAGGCATGTATTCATATTAGCTTTTTAGATCCTTTTAGAGAAGAAAATTTGGTGCGAATATTAGCAGAATCTTCAGTGAGTGCTATAAGTCTTGAAATGATTCCACGCGTTACACGTGCACAAAAAATGGATGTTTTGAGCTCGCAGGCAAGCCTAGCAGGATATGTTGCTGTTATCTTAGCAGCGGAGCGTTTACCTAAGATCTTCCCTCTTATGATGACACCAGCGGGAACGCTTTCGCCGGCTCGCGTTTTTGTCATTGGAGCAGGTGTGGCTGGACTTCAAGCTATTGCCACAGCTAAACGTTTGGGGGCGCGAGTTGAGGCTTTTGATACGCGGCCTGCGGTTGAAGAGCAAGTGTTATCTTTAGGTGCAAAATTTGTCAAAATAGATATGGGAAAAACTGGCGAGACTCAAGGAGGATATGCTCAAGCACTCACAGAAGAACAGTTGGAAAAGCAGCGCGATGTGATGGCAGCTCATTGTGCTGCATCAGATATAGTGATAACCACGGCCCAGGTTTTTGGCAAAAAAGCGCCTATATTGATTACCCAAGAAATGTTGAAAGGCATGTCACTGGGTTCAGTGGTTGTTGATCTAGCTGTAGAATCGGGCGGTAATGTTGAAGGCATTACTTACAATGAAGAAACAACTCAGAATGGTGTACGTTTAATGGGATTAGTTAATCTTCCAGGAAGAGTAGCAAGGGATGCTAGTCAAATGTTATCTTCTAATGTTACCGCACTCATTGAAGAATATTGGGATGTTGAATCCAAACGCTTTATCTTTAAACCAGATGACATTTTAAGTGGTTGTCTTATTACGCATGAAGGAAGTATTGTGCATCCTTCATGGAAATAGGCATGGAAATTGGAGAAAAAATTATGACCTTGGTTTATTTATTATTTATTCTTGTATTAGCGATTTTTTTAGGATTCGCATTAATTTCGCGTGTCCCACCGCTTTTACATACCCCGCTGATGTCAGAAGCGAATGCAATCTCAGGAATTACCATTGTGGGAGCATTAATTGCAGCTGGAACTGAAATTAGTACCACATTAACCACAGTTTTGGGAACATTAGCTGTTATATTAGCAACGTTCAATGTTGTTGGAGGATATTGGATAACAGAACGCATGTTAAAGATGTTTCGTAAAAAAGAACAAAAAGGATAATAAACAATGGTTGTCATGAATCTTATTTACTTAATTAGTGCCGTAATGTTTGCTTTTGGCATAAAAATGCTGGGAAAGCCAACAACGGCACGAAAAGGAAATTTTATTTCCTCTTTGGGAATGCTATTGGCAGTGCTGGGAACACTAATTTTTTATCATATTATTTCTTATCAATGGATTATTATAGGTTTATTAATTGGCAGTGTTTTGGGATTGTATAAAGCTCAACGCGCCGCAATGACAGAAATGCCACAAACGGTAGCGTTATTGCATGGGTTTGGCGGTTTAGCGGCGTTATTTGTAGATTGGGTGGCATTTGATACCCATCCTTTTTCTGATTTATTAACTCAGGGGGCTATCTATTTATCCATTGTTATTGGTGGTATCACTTTTACAGGAAGTTTAGTGGCTTGGGGCAAACTAAGCGAAATATTACCCGGTCGTTCCATCGTTTTCAGAGGTATTAAGCTTTTTAATGCAATAGCTTTTCTTTTCATTATTATCGGAGGAGTAATTTTTCTTTCTTCCTCTGTTTATCATTATCCCATTTTTCTGGCTGTCTTATTTTTGTCTTTCGTTTTAGGTTTGACATTAGTGCTTCCGATTGGCGGTGCTGATATGCCAGTGGTCATTTCTGTTTTAAACAGCTATTCAGGTCTAGTTGCATGTACGACAGGATTTGCTTTGCGTAATATTCTTTTAATTGTTACGGGGGCGTTTGTTGGCGCAAATGGAATAATTTTGAGCATTATTATGTGCAAGGCGATGAATCGTTCTTTAGCTAATGTGTTATTTGGTGGTTTTGGAGCTCTTGGGCAAAAAGAAACAGAAGAAGCGCAAGAAGTAAAGTCTATTTCTGTCGATGATGCTTTTTATGTGTTAGAAGCAGCTAAAACAGTGGTGATTGTTCCAGGGTATGGATTAGCTGCCGCTCAAGCACAGCATGCTGTGCGAGAACTCGAAGAGTTTTTGGAAGACAATGGTTGCGATGTAAAATACGCTATTCATCCTGTAGCAGGACGGATGCCTGGTCATATGAACGTACTGTTAGCTGAGGCAAGTATTTCCTATGATGTTTTAGTTGAAATGGAAGATATTAATCCGCAAATGCCTTTAGTGGATGTGGCTATTATTATTGGTGCGAATGACGTTGTGAATCCATCAGCCTTAAATAATGAAAAAAGTCCTATTTATGGCATGCCGATTATTCGTGCTGATCAAGCAAAGCATGTTTTTATTCTAAAGAGATCTATGGCAAGCGGTTTTGCTGGCGTTTCTAATCCTTTATTTCATGCTGAGAATGCTCGTATGATTTTTGGTGATGCAAAAGCAACCTTGCAAGCCTTAGCGGCCGAGTTTAAAAGTGCGGTGTCTTAAGTAGAGAATCTAGTCTCTGAAATCTTGAATTTGCCGATAAAAAATCGGTAGAATATAAGTTTTTATATGTTATATTTACTAGGAAATGTCCTAGTGACTTAAAGAGGTATTATTAAAATTATGCAAAAACATCCAATGACTAAAGAAGGTGCTAAGCTTTTGGAGCAAGAATTACAACGTTTAAAAATGGTAGAACGTCCTCGTATTGTGGCAGCTATTGCAGAGGCTAGGGCTCATGGAGATTTAAAGGAAAATGCAGAATATCATGCTGCTAAAGAATCACAAAGTTTTATGGAAGGGCGTATTCAAGAATTAGAGCATAAATTATCCTATGCACAAGTCATTGATGTTCGACAAATTCCCAAATCAGATAAAGTGGTTTTTGGTGTCACCGTACATTTAGTGAATTTGGACACGGATGAAGAAATTACTTATAAAATTGTCGGAGAAGATGAGGCAGATATTAAATTAGGGAAAATTTCTTACACATCTCCTATTGCACGAGCTGTTATTGGAAAGTCTCTATACGATACAGTTGATGTGAATACTCCTGCAGGCAAAGTTTCTTATGAAATTAATGAGATTGAATACGTTTAATATGTAATGAAAAAGCTTAGAACCACAGGATTTATTGCTTTATTAGTGTTCCTATTTGGAGCGCTGTTTAGTATTCAGTTTTTGGATAAACCATTGGCTTTGTTTATTCATGAACAAGGTTTTGATCAATGGTTTTTTCCGCGGTATATTACTGAAGATGGTATCTCTGTATTGCTGGGAATATCCCTGTTGAGTTTCTTGTTAGTGCCGACACATAAGCAAATTATTCAGCGATTATTTTGTATTTTGTATTTTATATTGGCCCTTGTTTTTGCTGAATGGATTCGAGTCAAATTAGGGATTATATGCGGAAGGGCTTGGCCTACGACATGGTCTGGTTCCGGAATATATGGCTCGTTAGTTGGTGACAATCATTTCGGATTTCATTTTTTCCAATCAGATTCCTGGAAAGGTTCTTTTCCTTCAGGACATACTATAGTAACAGGGACCATATGTTGTTCGTTGCACTTAATTTATCCCAAGCTCAAGGCTGTTTGGATGATACCGATGATTATTCTTCCACTTTGTCTTATTCTTGAAAATTATCATTTCTTAGGAGATATTTTGGCGGGTACCGGGCTGAGTATTTTTATCAGTTATTGGGGATTTGCAGGGTATTTATGGATAATACAACGCTATTCCAAACGTGCGTAATATTTATATTTTTTAATTAATCAAAATCTGTCGGCCAGTCAGAATGCTCTAAGTGTTCATAAAAGCGAAAAATTTGCTCTTTAGTTATGCGTGGTGTTGAAAGCGTTGGTAGGTCTTCTTTATGAAAAAATTGTGCGTCAAGTGTTTCAATACTCGTCGTTGCCTCTCCACCAATTAACTGGCAAAGAAAAAACATTTTGTAAGAATGAGGCCAATGAATGGGATGACTATGTTTTTGTTTGTCATAAACAGCCAAGAGTTTTATGGCTTTAGTTTCAAAACCAGATTCTTCAAAAATTTCTCGTGTGACGGCTACGCTGGGTGGCTCATTAATATCTACCCATCCTCCAGGAGGAGCCCAACAGTTATCTACTGATTCTTGAATCAGTAGAATACGTTGTTGCTCATCGAAAACGATACCACGAACATCAACTTTGGGAGTGGCATAATTTGTTTCTGCTTTAAACAGAGAAAGAATTTTAGGTAAAGGTAAATCAGTTACTTGAGAAGCCATTTCAGCGGCTATTTCACGTACTCGCTTAAAACGTTCAATGTCAAAAGGATTATCAGAATAAGTTAAGCCATTTTGAGCGATGGCTTGTAGTTCTTGAAACCACTGGATGTAAGCATCATTTGACATTATTTTTTTAATTTCCCCGCGATCTCTGCTAGTCTTTTTCCTGAAAAGAATGCTAATTGTTTTTCTTCTTCAGAGACAGGGTGCTCTCCTTTTGCACCTGAAACATGACTCGCTCCATAAGGAGTGCCTCCCAGTGTTGTGGTGACTAACTGGGGTTGAGTATAAGGAATACCTTGAATGATCATGCCGTGATGCAACAAAGGAATCATCATCGAAAATAGTGTCATTTCTTGTCCGCCATGGGGACTGCTGGTTGAGGTAAAAACTGTCGCAGGCTTGTCCACTAAAGCGCCTTCCATCCATAATGGTGTTGTTTGATCCCAGAAGTATTTTAAGGCCGCAGACATATTACCAAAGCGTGTAGGGCTTCCCATCGCCAATCCAGAACAAAGTCGTAGATCCTCCAGGGTTGCATACACAGCGCCTTCCTCAGGTATTTTTTTCTCCACAGCTTCACACACAGAAGATACTTCTGGTACGGTGCGAAGACGTGCTTCAAAATCAGAATGACTTTCAATTCCACGTGCAATCATGCGAGCAAGTTCAGCAGTTGAACCGTGGCGTGTATAATAAAGAACAAGAATGTAATGTTTTTTCATAGTTTCTAAATTCTGGCAGAGGACATGTTTTTTGTCAAACCCATGAACTTGTCCTAAATACCAGAACGCAATACTGTTGCGCTAGCAAAAGGTGTACCTAATAAGGAACTGAGAGTGATGGCAGCGAGAAAAGATAAACTTGATGCAGAAGAGAATCCCATGGATTCTGAGAGTACGCTGCCTGTTCCAAAAATTAAAATAGGCAGTGATAAAGGAATTAAAAGTATGCCTAATAATAAGCCACGTGAACCTGTGAGTAGGGTGACGGCGCCTAATAACGTTCCTAAAGCACTGAGAGTGGGTGTTCCTAATAATAGGCTCAAAAAAAGAATGATATCTTCAGATAAAGATAAACCGACTAAATAACCCAGAAGAGGGGCTAGCAATGTCAGAGGTAATCCTGTTAAAAGCCAGTGAGCCAATGTTTTGGCAAAGATAGAAAGAGAAAAAGGAAAGGGATAAATCAGTAGGCATTCTAAGGCGCCATTAATATGATCCATTTCAAAAAAATGTTCCACGCTTAAAAGATAAGCTAATAAGGCTGAAATCCAGATGAGTCCAGGTAATAAGGTTTTTAAATGTTGGGTGTCTTGAAATAAAATGAAGGGAAATAATAAGACAACCATAATAAAAAAAGCCCAAGGATAAACAAGATTTAAAGGCTTTCTAATATGCAAAAGACATTCTCGATGAATTTGACTGAAAAATATTGAGAAGATCACAGCTTAATTTCCTGAAGACATGAAGCATTTATTCCGTGAGCTTGATGTGAGGTCATGATGACCATGCCTTTATTTTCAAGATGAGACTGAATATGCAATTGTAGCCAGGTAACGCCGTGGGTGTCTAAAGACGTATAAGGCTCATCTAAAAGCCATAAGACCGTATCTAATAAAAATAATTTGGCTAACGCAATACGTCGAATTTGCCCTGCAGAGAGAAAGCTTGCGGGTGTATGGCGTTTGTGAAGTAAATTCACAGCAAATAAAGCATCTTGAATGCTGGTTTTATGTGTATAGGCTCGTGATGCAAAGTGTAAATTTTCTTCTGGAGTCAGTGAGAGAGCAACCGCATTTTTATGACCAATGTAGTTAATTTTAGAGTAAAAGTATTCTGGTTCATGGCTAATCAATTGGCTTTTCCATCGAATTTCTCCCGAGTAAGGAAATAAAATACCCGATAATAATTTTAATAAAGTAGTTTTTCCTTGACCGTTTTCACCTGAGATGAACAGCAACTCTCCAGGTGAAACGGAAAAAGAAAGGTTCTTAATGAGTGGACGTTCATCCAATTCATAATAGAGATTATTAACTTCAAGCATTAATCTGTAATTCTCGAATAAGCCCAGTTTTTATATCATAAACCCAGCCATGAAGCTTAGGAAAACCAAAAGTTTCTACTGCTTGTTGTACTGTGAGCGTTTTTTGAATTTTTTTCACTTGTTCAATCACGTTAAACTCAATGAGACGTTGTTCTTTCTCATGCGGATCGGCAATGGCATCGAGAACAGGTTGATATAAACGATACACATCTTTAATTTGGCTAATCCAATTCCAGATAACGCCTTCCACTTCACCTGATAGTGCAGCTTTGACGCCGCCACACTCATAATGCCCGCATACAACAATATGTTTTACGCGTAATACTTTGACAGCATAATCTAAGACAGAAAGAAAGTTAGTGTCTGTTAAAGAAACGGTGTTAGCAATATTGCGATGAACAAAAATATCCCCAGGTTCTGCTTTGGTTAGAATTTCAATAGGTACACGACTATCAGAGCAACCTACAAAGAGAAATTGTGGAGATTGCCCCTTGGCTAAATTTTTAAAAAAACGCGCGCCTTCATGTTGTTCTTTTTCGATAACCCATTGCTTATTATTATCAATAAGCTCTTGATAGGATTGTTCAAATTCACGAGATAAATGGCTTTGATTATGATTCATTTGGGGTAATCCTCCAACTAGAACTTCGATTTTTTTTAGATAAGCATTTTGTACGAATTCTTGTAGCGTTTCTAAAATATCATGGTCAATATAACGAACTTTAGAACCATTAATCAATACTTTAGCGTGACGTGGAAGCTTTTCTAGAGTGTCAATTACTTGCTGTTTATTAAGAAAGCTTAGATTCTCGCTGAGAACGATTTCAGTAAGTTGTCCTTGTTGGTAGACATTAATAACTTTTGCTTGATAATGATTTCGAAGAATAAAAACAGTAGATACAGCGATACCAATGAGTACGCCTATCATTAAATCTGTGAAAAGAATAGCAATAAGAGTGGTAAGAAAAGGGATAAATTGATTCCAGCCATTTTTAAAAAGGCGAATAAAAAGCTGTGGATGGCAAAGTTTATAACCAGTAAAAATTAAAACAGCAGATAGAGTTGCTAAAGGAATTTTATTTAAAATAGGTGCGGCAAATAAAATGGCAAGCAAGAGAAAACATCCGTGAAGAATCGCAGACATTTTACTTTGAGCGCCGGCCTGCAAGTTCACTGAACTTCGGACAATGACGGAGGTAATGGGGAGCCCTCCTAATAAACCGCTTAAGAAATTACCTGTACCTTGCGCTAAAAGCTCCCTGTTAATAGGCGTTCTACGGCGTTGAGGATCCAATTTATCAATGGCTTCAATGGATAAAATGCTTTCAATAGAGGCAACAAAAGCAATAGTAAATGCTGCTTGATAAGTTTTAATGTCCAGTAAAATATCCCATTTTGGGAAAGTTGTTTGTGTGACAAAATCTGAAAACTGACGAATCAGGGGAATTTGAACAAGATGTGTTGCTCTTAACGCCCAACGCGGATCGAAAAGAGGATAGAGAAAGGCTAATGTAGTTGTTAAAATAATCGCAATAAGGGAGCTGGGAATAACTCTATAAAGTGCCGGAAACTGTTTACTCAACCGCTTGTCCCAAAAAAATATAATCAAAAAAGCAGCTAAACCTAAAAGAATTACAGGAAGATGAACATGATGAAACGCATCCCATAAAATGCTAAAAGTATTACCTTGAGTAGGAGGCGCGGGCGGAGGAGGTGCATTAATAAAATCTTCGGTGGTTAACGCAAATTGTTCCAATCCCTCTGCTTCAACGTCATGTCCTAATATGTGAGGGATTTGTTTGAGAATGAGCGTTAACCCAATTGCAGCAAGCATACCTTCAATAACCACCAAAGGGATATAGCGTCCAAAAGTACCTGCGCGAAATAAACCAAAAAGCATTTGAAATAAACCGGCTAATACAACGGCGGTTAAAAGAGACTCAAAACTTCCTAAAGAAACAGCGGTACTCGCTACCACCGCAGTTAAGCCTGCTGCAGGACCACTAACACTTAAAGGGGAACGGCTTAACGAGCCAATAAATATGCCGCCGACAATCCCAGCAATTAGTCCAGATAAAAGAGGAGCATTGGAGGCATGTGCGATTCCAAGACATAAAGGAACAGCAACAAAAAAAACAGCTAAGGAAGAGGGAAGATCGGATTTCCAATGAAGCATATGAGTCCTCTTTGTTGGCGATTGAGTCATTCTTGTGGTGAGAGAATGACTCAACAATCAGATTTTAGCGAAATCAATTATCGCTTATCAATTGAAACAAATTCGCGTGGATCTGGACCGATATATTCTGAATCTGGGCGAATCAATTTATTATTGGCACGTTGTTCAATAATATGAGCCGCCCATCCTGTAATACGAGACATTACAAAAATAGGTGTGAACATATCGGTTGGAATTCCACAGAAATGATAAGCTGATGCACTATAAAAGTCGAGGTTCGGAAATAATTTTTTCTCATCCCACATCACTTTTTCAATTGCTTCAGATACAGGATATAATACTTTATCTCCAGCGTCATCTGAGAGGCGTTTTGCCCAAACTTTAATAATGTTAGAACGTGGATCGCAAACAGTATAAACGCGATGACCAAAACCCATAATTTTTTCTTTGTTGGCTAACATAGTTTTCAAGCCTTGGGTTGCTTCATCAGCAGAGTGGAATTTTTCTATTAACTCCATAGCTGCTTCATTAGCACCTCCATGTAGAGGGCCACGTAATGTGCCAATTGCTGCGGTAACTGCAGAGTAAAAATCTGAGAGAGTTGCTGCTGTTGTACGTGCAACAAATGTGGAGGCATTAAACTCATGTTCAGCATATAAGGTTAAGGACACGTCTACTGCTTGTCGATGTAAATCTGAAGGTTGTTTCCCATGTAATAAATGAAGAAAATAACCGGCAATAGATGATTCAGCTGAAGTAATATCTATCTTTTTGTTACTTTGATGAAAATGGTACCAGTAACACAACATAGCAGGAAATGAAGCTAACAAACGTTTAGCTACATGTTTTTGTTCATTGAAATTTTTTTCAGGTTCTAAATTTCCTAATACGGAACAACCGGTACGTAATACATCCATAGGATGAGCTGTTTTAGGAATGTTTTCTAGAACTAATTTAAGCACCGAAGGAAGCTGGCGCAGGGTAATGAGTTCATCAACAAAAGAAGACAAGGCACTTTTTGTGGGTAATTCACCTTCAATTAAAAGATATGCAGTTTCTTCGAAAGAAGCTTTTGCGGCTAAATCGTCAATAGAATATCCACGGTAATTTAACCCCATCCCTTTACCTACTGTAGCAATGGCTGACTGTCCTGCTACCACTCCTGCTAATCCACCGGTTTTTGGGGTTTTTTGCTTTTCTTGATTGATTGCTTGACTCATAATTTGTCCTCTGTCAATTGATTTAAGATGGAGCTTTTTATCACAAAAATCACTGATAAACAAGAACTTACAGAGGTATCAAGTAAATAATCTGGGGCATTTCGGCGCATGAGCGCTCTATTATCTGCTGGGTATTAGCGTGTTTCAATTTTGAAAATATTATAGAGGGGGGGAAATCGGGTGTCTAAGGGGCTGTGTTAATCAGGGTGAACGCGTATAAATTCCAATAAAATCAAGGTTTGTAGGTGGTTTTTGTAGGGGCGGGTCTTGTGCCCGCCCGAAAATGCACAGTTTTTATCAATATTGGCGGGTAGGCACAAGACCTACCCCTACGTTTAGCGATTTCATTGGCAATTTGAACAAAAATTTTAATGTTTTATGTGCTAAAGGCCTTTATTTTACAAGAATTTAGACGCGTTAGCCCTGCTGTGTTAATTTTTGGTAGACGAATAGAATAGTTTGCAGTAGAATCAAAATCTTTTTTGAGAATTAAAGGGGATAAATATGCAGCAAGAGTCTCTGGTGAAAGGAGGCGTGAAAGAGGCTGTGGCAGGTTATGTTGATGCATCTGTGACGCATTTGCCTGAATTGACATTAAGGGGTTGTTTGTTAGCCATACTAATTACCATTGTGTTTACAGCTGGTAATGTTTATATGGGCCTGAAAATTAGTTTTACATTCAACTCGGCTATTCCTGCAGCAGTCATTTCTATGGCTATTTTACGTGTTTTTCGTACCTCAAATATATTAGAAAATACAATGGTACAAACATTTGCATCGGCTGCAGGTACTTTGTCGGCAATTATTTTTGTTTTGCCCGCACTTATTATGCTGGGGTACTGGACAGGGTTTCCTTTCTGGCAAACTGCTTTGTTGTGTGTGACTGGCGGTCTTTTAGGCGTGATGTTTACTATTCCTTTGCGACGCGCTCTTGTAGTAAATAGTGATTTGCCCTATCCAGAAGGAGTTGCGGCAGCAGAAATTCTTCGTGTGGGCGATGTAGCTGCTAACCAAAAGAAGACAGGGGTGTGGGATATTATTTCTGGCACATTAGTTGCTGGAGCTTTTACGCTGTTTAGTCGTGGATTTCATTGGTTTTCTGAGTCCTTAGCGTTCTATGCTAAAATTGGTCCAAGTCTTTGTGGATTTTCAATGGATTATTCTTTGGCTCTGATTGGGGCAGGTTATTTAACGCGCATTCGAGCTGGGATTGCCATGTTAATCGGATTTATCATTGCCTGGGGTATTGCTGTTCCTTTGCTTTCTTGGAATATTCCCATTGAGGGATCTGTTGCTGATACAGCGCTTCATGTGTGGGTAAGTAAAGTGCGTATTATGGGTGTTGGAACGATTGCTATTGCCGCTATCTGGACCATGATATTGCTTTTAAAACCTATTTGGACGGGGATTCAATCGTCATTGACAGCATTAGCTCAAATTAGAACACAAGGAAAAGATTCTATTATTCGAACAGAAAAAGATATTCCGATCACGACAGTATTGTTATGTGTTGGATTATTAATTATTCCTTTATTGGGCATTTTTGCTTATTTTATTGTAGATGAACATTTACCATTAACAACAGGTAACATCATCATTTTAACTATTATTTGCGTCGCTTTTGTTGTCTTTATGAGTTTTATTACCGCATCAGTTTGTGGTTATATGGCTGGATTGGTGGGTTCATCAAATTCCCCTGTTTCTAGCATTGGCGTCTTGGCGACAATTGGTGCTTCGGTTTTACTTCTTTTGCTAATTGATCCTTCAATTCACGCGAAATATTCGCATTTGACGATAGCCCTAGTTATTTATATGGCCTCTGCGGTAATTGCTGCTGCATGTACATCAAATGACAATATGCAGGATTTGAAAACAGGACAATTACTAGGAGCCACTCCATGGCGTCAACAGTTAGCGTTAGTTTTAGGTGTATCTGTGGGGGCTTTGGTTATTCCTTTTATTCTACAAATCTTGTATGTGGCCTATGGTTTTCCAGGAAGCTTGCCGCATGAAGGTATGAACCCTGCTGAAGCGCTTTCAGCTCCACAAGCCGTAATGATGTCAACTATTGCCTCGGGTATTATTACACATAATTTAGATTGGGAAATGATTAGCATTGGTGGTGCCATTGCTGTTTTCTTTATCATATTGGATGCGACTTATTTAAAACGTCGTAACTGGAGATTATCTGTAGTGGCTATGGGATCAGGTATTTATTTGCCAGCGTCTGCTACTACTGCGCTAGTGGTGGGAACTATCATTTCATTTATTGTTGAAAGAACATTAAAAAAGAGAGAAAAATTAGAGCATGAAGATATTCATATGCTTAAGAGTCAGCCTTTGCGGCGCGGCACACTTTTGGCCTCAGGATTTATTGTTGGAGAATCCATTGTAGGAGTGATTATTGCTTTATTTATTGCACTTTCGGGGAATCAATATCCTCTTCGTTTAGTGAGTCCTGAGTTTGAGCCCATAGCGGAGTGGTTAGCTATTCCTGTTTTTGCAGCCATTTTAGTCTTTAATTATTTTTATATTGTACGGAAAAAGAACCATGCTGCCTAATAGAAAGATGGATAAAAAAATAGATACAAAGGCACCTCGCGTTGGATTTGTCAGTTTAGGTTGTCCGAAAGCTTTAGTGGATTCTGAGCGAATTTTGACTCAATTGAGAGCCCAAGGCTACGAAACCGTACCGGATTATGATAGTGCTGGGCTGGTTATTGTGAACACCTGTGGCTTTATTGAGTCGGCGATTACAGAATCCTTAGAAGCCATTGATGAAGCCTTAGTCAAAAATGGACGCGTATTAGTGACAGGATGTTTAGGTGCGAAAGCGGAAACTATTCGTGAAAAATTTCCCGGTGTGTTGCATGTTTCCGGACCACAAGCCTATGAATCAGTAATGCAAGCAGTGCATAAACATCTTCCTCCACCCGAAGATCCTAAAATTTCTTTGGTACCTCCTCAAGGAATTAAATTAACTCCACGCCATTATGCGTATCTTAAAATATCAGAAGGCTGCAATCATAAATGTACTTTTTGCATTATTCCAAGCATGCGTGGAAAGTTACAAAGTAGCCCTCTGAAAAAAGTCATGACGGAGGCTGAGGCTTTAGTAAAAGCAGGTGTCAAAGAGTTATTAATTATTTCACAAGATACCAGTGCTTATGGATTAGACACTCATTATGTTAATGATATGTGGAAAGGAAAGGAAGTGAAAACGCGTTTTAAAGAATTATGCGAATGTCTAGGTGATTTAGGTGTTTGGGTGCGATTGCATTATGTTTATCCTTATCCACACGTGGATGATGTGATAGGTTTAATGGCCGATAAAAAATTGCTGCCTTATTTGGATATTCCTTTTCAACATGCTAATTCACGCATTCTTCGATTGATGAAACGTCCTGCCAGTAGTGAAAATAATCTTGAGCGTATTCATGCGTGGCGTCGAATTTGTCCCGATATTACATTGCGCAGTACATTTATTGTGGGTTTCCCCGGTGAAACAGAAGCGGAATTTGAGGAGTTACTCGATTTTCTCAAAGAAGCGCAACTCGATCGTGTCGGTTGTTTCAAGTATTCGCCCGTTGAAGGCGCAAAAGCAAATGATTTACCTGAACATATTCCTGATGATATTCAAGCGGAGCGCTATCATCGCTTTATGGAAGTGCAAAGTAAAATCAGTGCCGAGAAGCTAAAAAAGAAAGTAGGACAAACTCTCGAAGTATTGGTTGATGCCATAACTCCCGATCAAGTTATTGCCCGAAGCTCAGCCGATGCGCCAGAAATTGATGGTTGTGTTTATGTAAATTCATCCAAATCAGGCGTTAAGGTGGGTGATAAAATTACCGTTAAGATTACTGCTGCTGATACTTACGATCTTTATGCAAATGTGGCCGATTAAGTTAGTGTAATGCTCTAATCGGCCAATTTTTATTTTTATTTTTGGCCGATTAGGTTATAATTGTGCTCTAATCGGCCGGAATTAAACATGTTAACCACAAGAGAATTCAGCAAAAATCCTGCCTTCATTGGCAGAGAATCAGAAAAAGCGCAATTAGCGAAAATATCAAAGACGAATGAATCTAGTATTATTATTGTGAGTGGAAGACGGCGTTCTGGTAAGACAGAACTCTTAGAGCAAAGTTTTCGCAACCGTAATGTGCTTAAATTCGAAGGAGTTGAAGGGCATAATGAAACTTATCAACGTGCAATGGTCATGCGTCAGTTAGCGCAGTATGCGGATAATCCTTTACTTAATAAAATAGCTACACCACATTGGTTGGATGTGTTTGAAAATATTTTTACGTATGTACAGGAAGGCACATGGACGGTTTATTTTGAGGAAGTGCAATGGCTCGCTAATTACAAGGAAACATTTATTAGCGAACTTAAAGTTGCGTGGGATAATCAGTTTCGCTATAACCCTCAATTAATTCTCATTTTATGTGGTTCATCGCCTTCGTTTATGCTGAAAAAGGTGATCTACTCTAAATCATTATATAATCGTTCACAACATGAAATTCTTTTACAGCCCTTTACATTGCTAGAGGCTCAGGAATTTCTGACGCAACGATCCAGAAGAGAAGTGATGGATGCTTATTTAACGTTAGGAGGAATTCCCGAGTATTTAAAACGCATTAAAACATATTCTTCGCTTTATTTAGGAATCTGCAAAGAAAGCTTTTTACCGAATAGTTATTTTAGTCAAGAATATCAGCGTATTTTTGTGAGTAGCATGAGTGATAACCCTCATTATAAAGCTGTTCTTGATTATTTAAGTCAACGGCGTTTTGCAACCCGAGAACAGATTGCTGAATATTTAAGTGTAGAAACAGGCGGAAGATTAACGGAGTTACTAGAAGAGCTACAATTATGTGGATTTATCAAGAAATATGTGCCTTTTCATTTAAAAGATAATAGTAAACTCGCGCGTTACAGAATAAACGATGCCTATTTGCAATTTTTTTATAAGTTTATTCATCCTCGATGGTCTGATATACAGGAGGGTAAATATCAATCCCATCCAACAAAAGCACTCAATTTACAGGAGTACCAACAATGGTTAGGTTATGCTTTTGAACGCTATTGTTTGAATGATGCACATCGCATTGCGCGGGTGCTTGGATTTTCTGGTGTTCAATACACCGCCGGTGCTTACTACTGTCGAGCAACGGCTAAAACGGATCCTGGCTATCAAATAGATTTATTATTCGATAGAAAAGATCACGTGTTGACGGTATGCGAAATAAAATATACCCAAGGAGAAACAGGGGCGGCAGTAATTGAAGAATTTGAGAAGAAACTTGAGCAATTAAAACAATTTAAAAAAACAAAAAACAAGACCTTGCACAAGGTTCTAATTAGCGCAAGCGGTGCAGAACAAGCATTAATTAATCGCCATTATTTTGATGATATTATTTCATTAGAGGAATTAATGGACTACTCCACATAACATTTCCTTAATATTTAATTGTTATGATACATAAACTTGGTGAATATTAAGAGGGTTTTTGAATGAAAAATAAACAGTTAATTATTGCAGCGTGTTTACTTTTTCCTGGCGTAATGCAAGCGGCAACTTCTACTTATTCAGGAACTTATACCGGTAATGGAACGGTAAGTTATACACCTAGCGGAGGCTCTTCTACCGCATACAAATATAACTATACACAAACGATTAACACAAGTGGTGGAAAAGTAACTTACCAGAAAGTTACGTTGAATGGTACGAATACCAAAGATGGTACTTCTACAGGCGGGGGAGGAACCTTAACGGCTACATCTACTTATCATCCGGCATCAAGTAGTAGTAATTCTCCAGCTAATTGGGATCATACATCGGATATTACAAAAAATAGCTATTCTCGACATGCAAGTTCTAATGTGCAGGAAACAACGGTAACAACCGCTAAATCGAACATAACCACAGCGCCTGGTGTGGCATGGAATACAAAATTTACTGCAGCAAAAAACAATACGAATTCTTATTACAATAAGTACAAAACACGTGCTACATCTGTTAAAGCAACAAGTGCAAGTTCTGGCGGAACTGAGACAAGTGGCGTAACGGTGACAACGCCAGGAAGCGTTACTGTTAATATGGGTGGTCAAGCAACAACGCTTAAATATAATAATTATAACGTATCTATTTCAGCGAATAGTGGGCAAATTACATCGAGCAGTATTACTGTAAATGGAGCAAATGGTGGAAGTATCACAGAGTCAACTACGTATACGCCTGCTTCTGGAACCACAGCCGCCTATTATTCACATAGTTCTAATGTTAAATATTACCCTGCAGATTCTAATAAAAAATATTATTTTTATCAGAGCGGTAAAAGCACAATACCCGCAACAGCAGTAACTAAAATGAAATCGATTGCCAATCAGACAAGTGGAACAGGTGCTACATATACGAAAATAAAAAGCACAAGTCAATATACAACTTATGTAGCTCACCAAACGAATGCTAAGAACCAGTCTCTATAAAAAAGACATAAATATATTATTTGCCCTTACGTTATCGTTATATATTCACCAAAAATTGAAGTGCGCAGAGTATATTAAACAGAAATATAAACATACGCACTACTTCCCATACTTAAGGGGAAATTCACCGGGTCATAATCAGTAATTTTTATTTCAACGGGTAACCGCTGAGGAAGAATAAACCAATTGTATTCGTTGTTATCAATATTTTGCTGTTGTGAACGGTTATCGGTAAATTGTCGATTGACTGTCCATGTTTTTGCCATAACAACGCCATGATAAACCTTTGCACCAAAATAAGTTCTTGGAATAATTAATGCTTTACTTCCTGGTTTAACAAAACGTAAATCCGTTTCAAAAAAATTCGCTTGGATATACAAATTATCCGTATCAACAAATGAAAAAATGGGTTTTCTTAATTGAATGGGTGTACCTAAAGATAAGTACATATTTTGTATTGTACCATTGTTTTGGGCATATACGATGGTTTCATCAAGGTTAACTTTAGCATTTCCTTTAATAGCAGTTAATGAGGAAATATGATGTTTTTGTACAATGAGTTGCTTTTTTTCTAACTCTAATTCCTTTTGCAAAGAAAGCAATGTTGATAGCGCGGCATTTTTATCTTTTGAAAGATCTTGAACACTAATTTTGGAAACCGCTTTATCTTGTAAAGCAGAAGCAAAATGTTGATAGTCTAATAAACGTCGCTGGTAAATTTCTCGTTGCGCTTGAACTGCATGAGCAGTTTTTTCAATTTTCTTTTGAATAACAACTAATTGGGCTTTAGCTTCTAATAAATCGGCGGATGCTTTTTTGTAAGCCCATTGATAAGGAGCTTGAAATACTTTAAAAAGTGGATGTCCTTTTTTGACATATTCTCCATTTTTAACATAAATAGCCGTAATATAACCGCCGACGTCTGCTGCAATCGGACGAACGTTTGCCATGACGAAAGCATTATTGGTAAAAGGAAAATAATAGCTAAAATAATACAGTAGGGCAGCAATGCCAACAATAATTAAATAAGCAAAAGGTAATTTAATTTTCATGGAAAGTTTATTTCATTTTTTTTGCGTGGATACAATAACATCTACACTTATTTCAAGCAAATGGGCATGGTAACAAATATCTTGCCAAATAGGCTGAAGTGTTTGATTATGTTGTGGTCTGTTGCTCGCTTCAATCTCGCTTGAAGATAAAAGGTATTGTTGAATGGCGTGAAAGTACTCATTAATTTGTTTTAACAGCAAGACATCAATAGGTTTTTTTTTGTAATGTAATGCTGCATGTAATAACTGGTGCAGAATATTTAATTGCTCAAAACAACGCTTATGGTGTTCAATTAAAGAAGTGTTACTTTTGTCTTTGATACACATATGATCAATATGTTCATAAGCTTTGAGTGTTTCTGTATGCCATGTTTTTTCTTGTATAAATACAAACTCGGTATCAAGAGAAGATGTCTCTAAAAAACGTTCAATCCAGCGAGATAAACCCGACAAAAGATTGGCCTCTACTTTTATAACTTCATCGCAGGCGTATTCTGGATAAAAAAATCGAGTCACGACAATAGACACTCCAATGGTTGTTAAAATAATTAATGCTCTTAGGCAGGAGAGAATAGGATCATTATGATTAATGAGCATTAAGGTCAGAATGGCACACCCAACAATTCCCATGTGTCCCAACGGGGTGCCAATAAAAAAATAACAATAAACAAGAAAGCCACCAATTAAGGCGACAATATTCATCAAGTAATTGTTATTAAAAATAAAGATGACACACAAACCATAGACAAGACTACAAAATAACAACAGGGCTCGTTGGTGTCCTTTTTTCGTCATACATTCTACGGTAGCGAATTCAAAGGTGGTCATGAAAATGAATAATACCCATGTTTCATCAGCAATTTTTAGATAGCGAAATATAAAAAACAATGTTAATACCATTAAACTTAAGCGAATGGCGTACATATATTTTTTTCTGTCTATATCAGTGCTTGTCGTAAACATAACCGCCTCCTAAATCCTGATATAAAACAACAATAGTCATCATTTTTTCAAATTTTTCTTGATTCAATTGTAAATCCAGTTGATTCAATCGAATATTGCATTGTGTGACACCCACTTGACTTTCTAGTGCATGTTTATAACGTGAATCGACCAATTGGCAATGTTTATTTTCTTGGCCAAAAGCAAATTCGACTCGATTCAACTGGCGAGTGTAGGCGGAATAAGCGGAGAAATCATTATCAACTTGTTGAAGAACTGTCCGCATTTTATCCACATATTGAGTGTATGCGACTTTGTAAGCGGCGCGGCTAGCATCAATTTTCCCCAAAGTGGTGGGGGTTAATAATGGAATATCGCTTGTTGCTTCCGTAAGGTGTTGGTAAGCATTTAATGATGAGCGATAATTCAAAAAGGCATCGAGTCGGATCGAAGGTAACAAGCCACTTGCTGCTACACCAATATTGGCATTGGCCGCTCGCAAGCTGTTTTCTGCTTCTTGCACATCCGGTCGATTATTTAAAACTGTGGCAGGAAGATTGCCTGGAATCACTTTATTACTATCAATCTCAATGAATGATTTTGATAATATAATATTTCCTGGGTTTTCGTTGAGCAAATAATGTAATGCATTCTTTGAGACCACAATATTATGTTTTGTAATCTCAATTTGTGCTTCTATTTGGGCAATATTGCTTTGCAGCAAATCAATATCATCATACGCAATTAAAGCAGAATGGTACTGGCGTTGATATAATTTTAAAAGCTTTTGATTATTGTCTAATAATTGTTGATAAATGGCTAATGCCTGTGTTTGCGCAAGAATAGCAAAATAGCTAGCAGACACTTGTCCAATTAAGGCTAAGCGAACACTATCTCTTGCATATTGGCTTGCCGTAACGGTGTACTCGGCGCGTTCTTGTTGTTTGATTTGCTCAAAAACATTCATGGTATAGAGGGGTATAACACCAATGAAATTTTTGGGATCGCCCAACGTAGGCATTTGACTATATCCGCCTAATATATTTACACTTGGAATCCAGTTTAATTGAATTTGTTTTAATTCTGCTTGCGCATATTCTAAGTTGGCAACAGCAATTTTTAAGTGATTATTATCATGTAATGCTTGTTTAATAAGATGATTAAGTTGAGGGTCATCAAATTGTTCCCACCAAGCAAGTTCAGGTAAATTCACCGAGGAATAGGAAACATTATCAGCCTGATGTGGCCATTGATTAGGTGGATTTACCGATGGTTTTACTACCTGATGATCAAAGAGAGAACACCCTGCAGGCAACATAAACAGTAATAAAATAACCGTTGAAAATTTTATCATCAGGAGATATTAAAAATTTAATTACCGTATTTTAACTTAATTAAATCTTAATAGGAATTGCAATGAATTAAAAAGATTGTAGGCTTTTTTCGGCTGAATCAGCGGATTTTTCTTGATGTATGAGGAATTTTCCTGTATTCTTTGAGCCCTTTTTGGAGAGATGGCCGAGCGGTTGAAGGCGCACGCCTGGAAAGTGTGTATACGTTAATAGCGTATCAAGGGTTCGAATCCCTTTCTCTCCGCCATTAGACTTCTTGCATAACCTCCACTCGCGACCAATTTCTGTGAAAAAATATCCTCAAAATGCTCATGTACTTGCGTGTACACTCCGCATTTTCGTCTGTTTTTTCTTCGAACTTGTCTCGCTATTGGAAGGTTATGCAAGGAGTCTATTATTTCGAGGTTTGTAGGGGCGAATAATATTCGCCCTTATTTTTTTATTTAGAAATACCACAAGCGGCGGCACCATCGGTATGATGAGCTTCTGAGTCCAATAACCCTTCTTCTTTTAATGCATGCTGAAATGCTTTTCTTTCACTAAGACGTTGAAAATACTGTTCAACCGAAGAAAAATCAGATAAATTAATCCCAATGTGTGACATCCACGATAAAACAACAAACGTATAACAATCAGCAATCGAAAATGCTTTTGCCAAATAAGTATTGTGCGCAAAGTGTTTTTCAAGGGTCGTTAAGGATTTTTTAAGATTAGGCTTGAATATGTTTTCTTTGATATCTTCAGGCATTTTAGGATTAAAGAAAGGAGTGCATCCTTTGTGAAGATCTGTTGCTGTGAAGTTTAACCATTCAAGAACACGATATCGCTCTAATTCGCCCACTTTAGGAAGCAAACGTGGTTCCACATGCGTATCTGCCAAATATTGCAAAATAACAGCACCTTCGGTAAGAAGAGTATCAGTATTTACTTTTAATGCAGGTACAGAACCCTTAGTATTAATTTCAAAAAAATCATCCCCTTTTTCGGTTTTCTTTGCTTTTAAGTCAACGGATTCAAATTCGCAAGATAAGCCAAGCTCATGAATGGCTATGCGAATAGCAAGAGAACAGGCTCCTTTAGAATAATATAGTTTCATTTTTTACCTCTTTTTTATTTATGCAAATGCTTGTTTTTGTTTTTGAATGAGCTCATTGATGCCTGCGCCAGCCAAATCCAATAACTTGTCTAATTCAGCACGATTGAAACAGGCACCTTCAGCGGTTCCTTGAACTTCAATAAATTGATTTTCATCATTCATAACAACATTCATGTCTGTTTCGGCAACAACGTCTTCAGCATAGTCTAAATCCAGAACAGGTTGACCCCGATAGATGCCGACTGAAACAGAAGCGACAAAATGTAAAAAAGGATCGCTTTTAATTTTGCCTAAACTTCTCATTGCTTCAATAGCATCTTTTAGCGCAATACAAGCACCAGTAATAGAAGCTGTACGTGTTCCTCCATCCGCTTGAATAACATCGCAATCCAATGTAATAGTGTTTTCACCGAGAGCTTTTAAGTTAACAGCGGCGCGTAAAGAGCGGCCAATTAAGCGTTGAATTTCTAGCGTGCGTCCACCTTGCTTGCCTTGAGCAGCTTCGCGATCGGTTCGCGAATGCGTTGCCCGAGGTAACATGCCGTATTCAGCCGTAAGCCAGCCTTGACCTTTGCCTTTTAAAAAGCGTGGCACTCCTTCAATGATACTTGCATTACATAAGACTTTGGTGTCACCAAACTCAACCAAAACAGACCCTTCAGCATGTTTAGTATAATGACGTGTAATTTTTATTGGCCTTAGTTGATTCAGCTCTCGACCGCTCGGACGCATCATGATTATCCTCTCAAAATAAAGCCTTGAGTATAGTGTTTTCCCATTAAAAAAGATATACTTAGCTTCCATGAATAAACAAGTGACGCCGGGTATTTTATTTATTATTGCGGCACCTTCAGGGGGTGGGAAAACCTCATTGGTGAATCAGCTGTTGAAGATGGACCCTCAATTAAAGCTGTCTGTCTCACATACTACACGGGCCATGCGTCCTGGAGAAGCCCATGGAGAACATTATTTTTTTATTACTCTCGATATGTTTAACCAAATGGTGCAAAACGGGGAGTTTTTGGAACATGCAACTGTTTTCGGCGCTTCCTATGGTACGTCTTCTCAACAAGTGATGCAGTCTTTGCAAAAAGGTATCGATGTTATTCTGGAAATAGATTGGCAAGGAGCGCAACAAGTCAGGCAGCTATTTGCCAATGTTGTCAGTGTTTTTATCCTTCCACCTTCTTATGAAATTTTAGCTGAACGTTTAGCTCAGCGTGGGCAGGATACCGAAGCAATTATTTCTGCTCGTATGGAAAAGGCGCATAATGAAATAGCGCATTGCAGAGAATTTGATTTTATTGTTTTTAATGATGAATTTGATATCTGTTTATCTCAAATTCAAGCAATTATTTTATCGCAACGATTACGCTACGAACAGCAATTGTTGCGAAATGCGAAACGTCTTACAAAGTTATTAGATTAATGAGGCGGTAATGATGAAGGTGTATTATTACTTTGCTGCGCAAGCTCTAGAACTATCTCGTTCAAAATATCGTCGATGGTAGGTGCGGAATAAAGGGGAAACACCTTTAAAAATGTCTTAAAATAACTTGAAGGCATACTATGGTTGCTTGCTGCATTAGTAGAAATATATAAATTAGCATGTTGCAACTGCCACTGCTGTGTGTAACTAATGAGAGAATTGGAGGACTCAGTAAGAGAGTGAGAGGCAAGGTAAATATAAAGCTCAGAAGCTCGTTGAAATTGCTCATTATTTTTTACTGCGGTACATAGAAATTTATACAATTTTTTCAAAGAGACATTGGTTTGATCATAATTTTCTGGAGGCAATGGGAAAACATGAAAAGAGTTACCTGCAATCGGGCGTCCTTCATTAAACTCAGCATGAAAAGGTAGCTCGTCTAAGTATTTTGACGAAACATTCCCTGGTAAAGTTTGAACATCCAAAATATATTTCACAATAGCGATAGCCATGTGGCGGCAATTGTTGTTTTCAAGAGAAAATCGATGCATGGCTATTAATGTATTATCCTCTTGTTTACTCTGACTAAGAGTATCGCCATTTCTTTCTATTTCAGAGAGTCTAAATTTCCAAGATTCGGTCGATGAACTTGTGTTATTGCTAAACTGATAACACAGAATTCCACTGGTTAAATCCATTGGGTTTGCTTTTTGTAATAAGCAAACTAACTTATTATATTGCTCAAGTGAGATAGAATAAGCCACATAGCTTTTGGAGCCAAAAAGGAGAGAGCCTAATTCATTGTTTACTTTGCCAACGGAAGGTCCACGATAAAGGTGAGGCGATTTTCCAATGCGAAGAAGTAATGTTGGTCTTTCATTTTCAATGAATCCTGCAATAACTGAAGAGTGATCTTGTTTTGATGTTTTTGCAATGCCAATAAAGAAAGAGGTTGTGCGTGGGTTTATTGAAAGCTCATGAGGTAAGAGTTAATGTCAAATGTGGTGTATGGTACATGTTAGGCGGCGATCCTTTCAGTTACCTCAGACACCCTAATTCCGTCCTTAAATGGCACATTGTTTACCACTAAAGT
>JAJZTL010000103.1 GCA_021848965.1 Pseudomonadota bacterium | reverse complement strand
AAATAATCTATTTTATTATAAGAATAAGCTCATGGCACTGTGATAAAATTTCTAACTATTTTTACTGTCCGCCGTAGGGAATTATAATTGACCGCCAACACAAGACGAAGTACGTCAAAAAGAGGAAGAATTAGAGCGTAATCATACGGAATATTTGCTCAGAATTTTAGGCGTTGTTTCCGATCTCTATCGCTGTCATTATGACCAAAATAAGATGGGTTATAAGTGTGCCAATGCGGATGAAGCGTTGAACAGAATTAAGGATAAAGCACAGAGTTATATTGATGGTTACATCGGTAAAAATGAGACAAGTGTGGTGTGATTTTTCAAATTTCCATCTCAAAACCACGCCCTTTAATTGGTGTGGTTGGCACCTTATTTACGGGAATTGAAACTGTTTTTTCGGCGGAAATTTTAGTGTTTTGTTCCATTGTATGAATAGATTTGGCGCCACTTTTTTCTATGTTTAAAGTGATATTGTAGTGTGATTTTTCAAGATGTTTTTCTGTATTTAAATAAGCTTGAACATGTTTTTCATCATTGATTTTCGAAAAAAATTCTTCATTTTTTATGTGATTCTCATCTGTTTTTTGATGTAAAACTGCCTGTTTGTTTATGGCGTACTCTAATTTTTTTGCGCTAATTTCTTTACCCAAAATTGCCTGAACTGCTTCAATCCCTCCTTGCTTTATGAGGTCATTAAAGTCCGTTTTTTCGTGTTTAGGCAGCATGTCAGGCAGTACAATAGAAACATTTTTACCATGCTCTGATAACCGTTGGATGGAGGACATAATACCCTTATCTTGCAGGATATTTTTCCCGTCATTATCTAAACAAAATACAACATCTTTTGTGAGAATTTCAGGATCTATTTTACTAAAATTTGACTTTCCAAGTGTTGTAATAACGTTTGAATGCAGGCTTGCGTTAGCCACAGATAACCCTGTTTCAACGCCTTCTGTAATATAAGTTTTTGCATCTTTATTTGGTGAAGATTGCAACAAAACTGATGCACCACTTGGGCTTCCATACGTGCGTTTTTTGATATTAAGTTCGGACTTATCTTGCGTTTTTGGATCTAAATAAGTCACTTGAATTCCTTGGATTTTACCCGCTTTGTCTTTAGCAATGCTCAACAATGCGGGAGCATATTTTTGTTTTTCTGTATTGCCTTTTCCTGTGTAAGCGCGTGGTAAAAATCGCACATTTGTCTCTGCGTTAATCTGAACTTCACGCGTATTTTTAAGATATTTTTCCGCCAATGTTCCTCTGATGGGAAGGCTTTCTTTAACCAATTTCAGCGCGGTTTCCAGCGTTGTTTTTTCTGCTTTTTGTATATGATTCTTTTCATTTTTTTGTGGTGTTACCTTCCTTGTTTCAACGGAATTTCCTGTTAATGATGCACCATATTCTAATGATTCTTTGAATCCCATGTTGAGTTTTTCTTTAAGAAACTCTAGCATATTTCCCCCTTTGGCATGTTCAAAATCATACCATGTTCCCGCCTTATCACCTTGTATGTTTAACATCAAACTTCCTTTATTGCCAAAGCGTAATTTGCTGGATGTTGAAAGGTGTTTATTGGGTTCGCCTAAAATATGATTGGCCACAAATTCCGCTTTGTTTTTAAGATTTTCTTCAATCATTTTAGCATTATATATTGGCTTTTTTGGTTCAGAATAAGTAGAAAATATCCTTGATTCATCACCTGAAGTTTGACGTGATTTCTGCGTTGAATTAATCAGATGTTCAGGTGTTTTTTCTTTGTAACCTTCGTTTTCAGATGTCTTCACTTCAGTATTTTTGGCTCTGTTATCTTGACTAACATCAGGAACTTTGACCTTATTTTTGAGTTCTCCTGTCACTTCCAATGCCGCATATTTATCACCGGAATTTTTCAATAACTTATTCAGCAATTCAATTTTATTATCGGTAAACGTCATGATATGTTGCTTGGCACGCGACACAGAAATATAAAATGCCCGCATATTCGTGGAGTGTTTTAAGTAACTGACCGCCATATCAATCACATAGCGATAACTGCTTCCTTGTACGCCGTATCCTGTCGTTGTATAGGCATGATCCCAGTGACAATCATGCAACTTATGGGGGTTTAATATTATTGTACGTTCACTGCCCTTTTCTTGTAACTGTATACGATTCTCTTTTGCTTCTTGCACATGCCATTCTCGGTTTGCCACGATCTCGCGAGTTTTATCTGTCTGTGTAAACTTCACGCGCATACCTTGAGATAAAAAAGCAGTTTCTTTATCGTATACTTCCATCGGTACGCGTTTCCCTATTCGTTCAGGGTAAATAATTTCTTTTTCGCCATCAGGTTTCAAGCAATGCAAGCTTTTTGTTGATTCATCGATTCTCTGTACCTCCAAATAATCGCCTTGCCGAATTCTGACGATTTCACCGCCTTTATAAGAATCACAATGCCTTGCTTCCACTCGCGTTAATCCCTTACTTTTAAGACGTGTTATTTCTAGCCCTTCTTTGGCGATTTCGCCTCGCGCGATAAGTCCGTCAAATAATGCCTCATGCACAATGCCCCTATCCTTATGCGTTTGTATGATAATAACCGTATTATCTCGAATTTCTTTGGGGCGACTTAAATATTCTGCCGCGACAGCTTCATGTACACTCATTGGCCTCTTAGCATCACCTTCCGTTTTTTCTGCCGCTGTTGCGGCTATTTCCGTCAGTAAATCACTGTTCCTTTTAAAATCATGTGATGACTCAGAAAAAAACTTATTAACGAGATTTTCAACATGACTTGATTGACTGATGCCAGAATGAGTCGTAGCTATTTTCGCTGATTTTTCCTCTTTTTCAGGATTCACCTCAACAATACTGCTCTTAAGGTTCTCCACAATGGCTAACCATTTTTCTGAATCCGGTGTTCGTTCACGCGGTATTGTTTCCAACGGTAATGCATCAATTTTTTGAAACGCTTCTTTGATATTTCCTTGAATAATATCAATTACAGCCCCTTTTACCTCTTGACTTTCTTGTCTGACAATTTCTGTCATATAGGCAGTTGAAATTCGTCCTTTCTTTAATGCAATCTCAATAGGCTTGCCACTTTCCACCGATAAATATTGGGCCATATCCCCCGCATAAATGACACGTCCATTATTTCTTGTGATCATGGTTTGAAATTCATGAAAGTCTTTATTGCTGACCATCGACACTTCATCCAATAACACAATTTTATTGGAAAAATCAGTTGGATCGCGATCTTGCTCTGCCAGTAAACTTTTTAAGGTTTGCGCCGGAATACCTAAGCCTTGTAACTCTTTGACCGCTTGATGTGTTGGCGCACAAGCGATAATTTCCATGGGTTTTCCTGATTCGCTTAAGATCTTCGGTAATTCCTTTATGAGTTCTGTAAGTCCAGCCAACATCGTGGATTTACCCGTTCCTGCGTAACCCTGCACCATTGCAAAACGATCGGTTGTCGTGCCAATTAAATAACACGCCTCACGCTGACCTTTATTTAAACACGATTTTTCCAAAGCTACTCGGAGTTGCTCACTATCTGCTAACGGTTTTTGTGTTCCTTTGCCATTCTCTATCTCACTTAAAATTTCTTTTTCTAACACGAGGGCCTCTCGTGTCGTCCACAATGTTTTTCCTGTCGCATCACGCCCATTTATCAAAATACCTTCATTGACGTGTTGTTTTAAAATGGTTTCCACCTCTGAAAGCGTTACTTTACCTAACGCATGACCAATCGCCGTTTTAACCAATTCTTGGTGTTCAAATCCAGCATTGCGTTCCGATAATTGCGCGATAGCGTAATCCACGGCCTTTTCCACCGGTGTTTTTAATGATTCTGCCGTTAAATGACCTAAGGCTACCTCAAGATCGCGCTTAAGTTTCTCCACATTTTCAGGCTGCAACTCTTTTTTGATAAATTGGGATTCATGATATGCTTCCATCACTTTATCAATGACCGAGGTTTTTTCCGGTAACGCGGTAAATCGACGTTCGGCTTTCTCGGGATCATTCGTGTAAAAAATAATCTGATCGGATTTTTTGGCTAAAGCTTGAATGCTGATTTGATCGATAGCACGAGATTTTTGACTGGTAATAAGTTGCGCTGTTTTTTCCGCACGCAATTGTGTGATTGATTCCGCATAATGATGATCGAGATGCGATCGTTCTAACATTTCTGGTTTTAAGGCGATTATTTTTCCCGCTTTTTCTATTTGAATGGCTGATTGACTGACCGATTTCACGGTTAATCGCTCACCTTTAACCAACCCTAACGACTTCATATTACCGGTTACCATCAGTTGCTCGCCCTCAGAAAGTGCAACGCGCTTTTCTTGAAAGATCTGTGTCTTTTCGGGAATTTTTTTACACAACTGATACTGTTTGTTGCCTGCGCTATTGATAACCCACAGCGCATTTTCATCATGTAACACGGCATGAACTTTTAATTCTTCCACCATGCCTTTATGGTACTGTCGCAGTACCATATCCCTTTCATAATGTTTGGCATAGCGTCGTTCAGTTTGACTTAAAAAAACCGGTTGATGCGTGGTGATAGTTTGCTCCATTCGCCATAATTGTCCAGCATTTTTAAGTTGTTCGCGGATTTCGCTGTTTAATTGTTTGGTTTCGCGCGTACTTTGCCCCACCACCAATGTTTTTTGTCGGTCATCGCGTGACAATGTCGCATAGTGCAACGCCACTACTTTCAACCGCTCTTCATCATCGGCCACCGTATGTAAAGTAATATCCAATGTTGGTTTCTGACGATTCTCTGTATCGCGCGTAAACGTGCGAATATTGGCCTTCTGTAAGGTGCTCATAACATCGCCTTGAAAGGCATTGCTTTTACCTTCCACATCATTGAGCAAAATAACTTTTGATTGCAGTTTATCCGTAATTTCAAATAATGTTTTCATGGCCTCGGGTGCCATTTTTTGTGCAGCATCGACAATGATAACGCCCTTTTGAAGACTGGACACATAAATCGGCAAATCCACTTCTTTTCCTACCTGAAAGTTGAAACGCGCGACCGTGTCACTTACAGATTCTTTTCCTAACCCTTTAATCCATTGCCATAAGGATTTTGGCGCATCACGCGCTACCTTCTCGCTCACTTCATGCGCGTGCACGGCATTGGGTGATAAAATTTTGACGCATCTCCCTTGGCTCTCAATCGCATTCATGATTTGCGTTAAAAAAGCGTGCTTATCGCCTGATGCATGATTTAATACCATTAAGCGGTCTTGGCTCGTCAATAAATTTTTGACGAGGGTTTTATCACTCTCCGATAAATCACGCTTATCCAGCCAATCTTCCTTCACACGCATGGCCGCACGTCCATTCTTGTTCTCCTTCACCGCATCCAATAAAGCCACTTCAATTTTCACTAGATGCTCGGTTGTCCACTGGCTTTTATTCTCATCCAGAGGAATAAATCGTTTTTCTTTCGCCCCAATCTCAAAGGCATCCACAATCTCTTGATGCGTACATTGCCCCACACTGTATTCCATGGCTTTTTGCATGATTTTCCCGTATTCCATAGATAACGCACGCTCCGATAAAATTGTTAGGGTGTCATTCACCACAGTTTTAGCCAATTCCAATGAAGATAAAATAGTTTCTGGCTTTTTCTCTTGGGATTTTTCTGCCGTCTCCTGTATAAACGCCTTAGGATCCCAATTTTTTCCTTTTAACTCTTCTTCCCATGTGGTCAGTAACGTTTCGCGATCGGTTTGAGTTTTGGCTTTGCGTGTCGCTAATGTCGCTTTATTATGCGCTTCCAGTGAATGAAATTCTTTTTCTTTCACCATAGCTTCAATTTGTTGTCGTCGTTTTGAGAAGGTTTCTAATACTTCTTTGGGTACACCTTTAATTTCAAACAATCCATGTTTGTTCACGGTTTCCAGTTCAAATCCCATCTCGGTTAATCCTTTGGCAAGTTCTGCGCGATAAATCATGCCAAGATAGGTATGATCATTCATCACACGTTCAAAAAAACCATTTTGACGTGATAAATCAGAAGCAAGCGATCGCCAAGTGCCATCCGTACGCTGTGTCATATTGGCGACAACGACATGCGTATGCAGTTGTGGATCACCTTCGCGCGAGGTGTCGTGCATAAATTTTGCCGCAACCACATTGCGTGTTGATTCATAGGTCATGACATCACCTTGCTTCACACGAGCCTGCGCCAAACGTTCTACCACACCCAGTGCTACCGATACAGCCTTTTGATGCAATACAATCAGTCGGTCATCACCTCCCGCTAAAGCTAAAATGGAAACAGACTTTGGTGCTGAAAACGTTAAATCAAACCCAGGCCGGTGCAGAATATTTTCTCCTTGTTTTTTCCCCAATTGTTGACCATCGGGCAAAATACCTGCCATGATATGTTCAAAATCTTCCTGCAATACTTGCCCTTTTACGGGGTAAGTCAGGATACTTGTGCAAATGGGTCATTTGAAATTTTAAATCTTCTACAACCCATGCCACATATGACTCATCTCAATTTGTTATTGAAGTAGGTAT
>JAJZTL010000014.1 GCA_021848965.1 Pseudomonadota bacterium | reverse complement strand
TTTCGGTTTTGGTTTATCACATACTCATATCGGCTCTCCTGAAAGACGAGATCGCTTATTTCTTGTCATGAATATTTGCTATATTTTGCTGACGTTACTGGGTGCTGCGGGTGAAAAGGAAGGTTTTTATCGCTATTTAAAAGTCAACACAGTCAAAACGCGTACGCATTCTTTGATAACGCAAGGACTTTATTACTATGAATATTGGCCTAATTTTAAGCCTGAGCAAAAGGAGAAAATAATGCATGCATTTGAAGCATTACTAGCACAGTTGCTTGCCTGGAAAGAGTTTCTTTTCATTTCTTAAAAATGAGGGGATTGCTGAGGGGCGTACCTGGAAAATCAATTGCGTACTGGACAAAAGAAATTTTTTATGAAAAAATTTACTCTAGCTTGAGACTTGGATGGTCTTAAGTGCTGGTGGACTTCGCTGCATCTTGCCCATTTTTCAGCATCGCAATCTCAAGGAAGATTTTCTATAAATATTATATTTAAGGAGTTTTTCAACATGAAAACTATCATTAAAAAAAGTGTGCCTGCATTTATTTTTTTTGTTGGATTAAGTGCGTCTGGTATTTGTGCTGCTACCAATACAACAGGCTCAAATCCTTCTACAGCTTTGCAAACTGTAACCTCTAAAGTGAACATTAATACGGCTGACGCTCAGCAAATTGCTGGAAAAGTGTCGGGTATTGGGTTAAAGAAAGCTGAAGCAATTGTGGCTTATAGAAAGGAGCATGGTGCCTATAAGTCATTAGATGATTTGGCGCAAGTGAAAGGGATTGGTGAATCTTATGTTAAAAAACATGGAGATGCACTGCAACAAACGTTTACGTTGTAATGTTGACTGGGAGCGAATTTTTTCGCTCCCTATTTTATACCATTTGCGGATAAACTTTCGGTGAATATGACCTTTGATTTTTAATCACATTACTTTTTTCTATAATATCCACCATCCTCTGTTTTCTCGATAATATCAGAGAGTTCTAGTGATAATAACTCAGTGACAATTTTATCTGGCGCTAAGCCACTACGCTCAATCAGCATATCAAGAGAAGTGGATATGCCATAATCGATGTGTTTAAGTATGGTATGACGAGAAATCTCCGAAGTATTTTCTTGCTCATTTTTTTGATGAATAGATACAGAATATCCGAGTTCTTCAAAAATATTATCAATAGAGTTGACTAAAACGGCGCCTTGTCTTATGAGAGAGTGGCAACCATGTGTATGAGGATTTTGAATAATGCCAGGAATGGCAAAGACTTCTCGACCTTGTTCCATCGCGTAGCGAGCTGTAATCAGTGAGCCACTTTTGAGAGCGGCCTCAATAACAAGAATTCCTTGCGATAAGCCGCTAATAATTCGGTTTCGTCGAGGAAAGTTTTCAGGGCGAGGTGGAGTTTTAAAGGGAAATTCCGAGACAAGAGCACCTTTTTCGATTATTTTTTCAGCAAGAGGGCGATGTCTTTCTGGGTATATTTGATCTAAGCCTGTTGCCACAACAGCAAGGGTGTTGCTGGAATATGGAAGAGCATGTTGATGGGCAATTCCATCAATTCCAATAGCTAAACCACTTGCAATGCAAAAACCACTTTCCGCTAATTGTTGACTAAAATGAGCAGCATTCTGTTTTCCATAGGCCGTAGGATGTCGAGTGCCTACGATGGCCAAAGTAGGGCGGTAGAGCGCATCAAGCTCGCCTTGAACATATAAAATCGCAGGAGGAGAGTGAATGGTTTTTAAAAAAGTGGGGTAGTAGGGGCTGTGCCAATGAATAATATGACAACGAGGATGATTGGCCCAGTTAAGTTCATTTTCAATCAGTTGCCAAGATAAGTTTCGCCATTGTTGAATTTGTTTTTCGCTCCAGCCAAGTTGAGTTAATTCTTTATCAGATAATGTTAAAACTTGAGTAATGTCTGGATATTTTTTTTCAAAATGTAGAATATGTTTTGTGCCAAAGCCATGAATTTTATTAAGGGCTATGTAAATTGCTAGGGAAGTATGGATCATGATGGTTGGACTTGTTATTTATTTTTTATTATTGTTGATTTAATCCGTCAACCGCAGGTAAAGTTTTACCTTCAATATATTCTAAGAAAGCACCACCACCTGTTGATAGGTAAGATATTTTATCAGTTACGTCAAAAAGTTCAACTGCTGAGAGAGTGTCTCCACCTCCAGCGACTGAAAATGCGGGTGAAGCACCAACTGCTTGTGCAATAGCTTTTGTGCCCGAAGCAAAAGGCTCCATTTCAAAAACACCTACAGGGCCATTCCATAAAATGGTACCTGATTGCTGAATAACTTTTGTCAATACTTCAGCTGTTTGAGGTCCAATATCAAAAATTTTGTCATGTGATTGAATGTCTTTAAGAGATTTTATGGTTGTGTTTGCATCAGGGGTTAAAGTAGCAGCAACGACAACGTCTTCGGGAAGAGGAATATGGCAACCGGATTCTTTGGCAAGAGTGAGAATGTGTCGTGCTTCCTCTAGTAAGGCTGGCTCATATAAAGACTCTCCCACAGAAAAACCTGAAGCGGCTAAAAAAGTATTCGCAATACCACCACCAATAATTAAATTATCTACCTTAGAAACCAAATGTTTTAATAAGATTAATTTATCCGATACTTTGGCTCCTCCAATAATTGCAGTGAGAGGGCGCTTGGGATTTTCCATAACGGCAGATAACGCCGAGAGCTCTTTTTCTAATAAAGGACCCGCTACAGAAGGTAAATAAGACATGATCCCTCGTGTAGATGCTTCTGCACGATGAGCGGTTGCAAAAGCATCCATTACAAAAATATCGGCTAATTGAGCCATTTTTTGCGATAAAGTTGCGTCATTGGCTTTTTCACCTGTATTAAAACGTACATTTTCGCAAAGAATTATTTCGCCAGGTTGCAATGTTAGGCCATTCAGATAATTTTTTTCAAAACGAACAGGATAAGATAATGCGTTTGAAAGATAATCAGCAACAGGTTTTAGGGAAAATTGTTCATCCCATTGACCCTCTTTTGGGCGTCCTAAATGAGACAACAAGATAACAGCAGCGCCTTTTTCAAGAGTGGTTTTTATCGTAGGTAAAGCAGCTTGTATACGTTGATCATTCATTATTTTACCGTCTTGCATAGGAACGTTAAAATCTTCACGAATGAGAACGCGTTTATTTTGGATATTCATGTTAGAAAGTGTTTTCATAGAAATCTTATCCTATAGACTTAATATATCTGTATATAATTCAGGGCGTCTGTCGCGAAATAACCCCCAGGCATGACGAGCTTCAGTTACTGCATTCAGATCCCATTCAGCATATTGAATAGTTTCTTCATTACGCGAAGATTCGGTGATAATTTGCCCGCGATGATCGGTCATAAAAGAAGAGCCGTAAAAATTAATGCAGACATCATCGTCACATTCTTTACCAATACGATTGCTGACAACGAGTGGAATCATGTTCGCAGCAGAATGTCCCTGCATGGTGAGTTGCCAATGAGGTTTAGAATCGATAGAGGTGTCTTGAGGTTCGCTACCAATTGCAGTAGGGTAACAGAGTATTTCTGCGCCCATAAGAGTCATAATGCGTGCGGCTTCAGGAAACCATTGATCCCAACAAATAGCTGTTCCAATACGACCAACTTGCGTTTCCCATACTTTAAAACCGGTATCACCGGGAGAAAAGTAAAATTTTTCTTGATAACCAGGACCGTCGGGAATGTGGCTTTTTCGATATATATCCAATACTTCACCGTCAGCATCAATCATAGCAAGAGAGTTAAAATAACATTGACCTGAGCGCTCAAAAAAACTTACAGGTAGTACAACACGCAGTTTTTGCGCCAATTGACTAAAAGTTTCTAGAATAGGATTGTCTTCAAAAGGATGAGCTTCTGCAAAATAAATAGGTTTTTGTGTTTTGCAAAAATAGGGCAAGGCAAATAATTCTGGTAGAAGAATAAGTTCAGCTCCTTGCTTTGCAGCTTCTGTTACCATGCGGACTCCAGTGGCAATATTGTCTTCTGACTTATTTGACATAGCAAATTGTAAAGTGGCGGCTTTAAGCATTTTGGCTTTAGTCATAATTTTATCCTCATTTTATCTTAGGTTGTTGCATCGTAATACAGTGAATTCCCCCACCGCCATGTACAATCGGTAAAGCATGTACAGGCATGATTGTTCTTTGCGGAAAAATATCTTTAAATAATTGCAAAGCGTGATCATCGGTTTTTTTCGCATTGAATGTGGGAAAAACAATGATGTCATTAGCAAAGTAGAAGTTAATATAAGACAGGGGAACACGTGCTCCTTCTGAGTAAATTCGAGGCGGTTGTGGAATCTCATGAAGGGCAAAAGAAGTCTGCGATAAAATTTGCTTATTTTCTTGAAAATAAGCAAAGTTAGGATCTTGAGGGTCGTCGCAAGATTGAATCATGATAGTGTTTGCGTCTGCAAAACAGGCTGTATTATCAATATGCCCATCCGTGTCAACATCACCATCTAATCCACGATTGAGCCAAATAATATTGTCCGCATGTAACGTGTGTTTAAGTTGCTCTTCAATATCTTGTTGAGTTAAATGTGGATTTCGATTGGAATTTAGTAAGCACTCTTTTGTGCTTAAGAGAGTGCCTTGACCATTGGAGTGAACAGAGCCTCCTTCAAGTACCATAGAAAGATGAATAGATTCTGTACCTAAATAAGTTGAGATGTGTTGTGATAATTGTGCATCTCGATCATAAGGAGAAAATTTTTCTCCCCAAGCATTAAATTTCCAGCAGGTACTTACCAATTTTCCATCTGAAATTAAAAAAATAGGAGAAGTATCTCGACTCCACGAGTCATCAGCGCTAAATGTTGTCACAAAAGTGACTTGAGCTGTACACATTTTTCGGGCAAGCTCTAAATGCTCGAGATTAACAATAAGATAAACTTTTTCACACGGAGCTATAGTGTTGATAACATCAGCATATGCTTGGCAAGCAGCTTTATAATCTTGCCAAACGGATAAGCGACATGGCCAAGTGATCCATGTCGCTTCATGTAACTCCCATTCCCCCGGCAATCTTGTCATGCTTTATCCCTCATATAGTTCATTTCAGTCAGATGTTTTTCAAATAAAGATTTTTTGAACTTTGTCCGACTTTTATGTAGCAAGTCCGTTTTTTTGTATCCAATATGAGAGAGGCTATCTCCAATATTGCAGCCAGGATAGAGACGTGTTTCAACCACAGGGTTTTCTGGCTCATCCGTATTCCAGTCAATTTCTAAGCATGGTAGCTTCTCAAATAAATTGTGGCTGCCTCCCATAATTTCTTGATAAGCTCCGACGAGAAAAATGCCTACAAACTTAACGGGGCAATCGGGTAATGTCAGTTGCGATTGTATGCCATCAGGATGAAGGTAGTTTTTGACAACGCCATCTGAATCACAGGTGAGATCGTAAAATACAGCTGAACGAGAAAGTTCATGTTGATACCCGTGTAAAGATAACATGGGAAAGAATTGTTGTATTCCCCAATAGTCGGGTAAAGATTGAAAAAGAGAAAAATTAGCAAGATACTTTTGATAGCCTGCGGGGCCTGCTAATAACATTTGGTTATGCATACATATCTTCTCAGCCCAAGCTAATTCAAGCAGTGATAATTGGTTATTGATAAACTGCTGTTGAATATTTTCTAAAAGAAAACTTTGTTGTGCATGAACGGCTTCAGCATGTTCGAGATTATGAAAGCCTACAATAAATTGATGTAGTTCCCATAATTGTCGAACAAACGAAGAGTTCAGGGCGGGTTCAGGTATGGACAAATCATCCGGCTGACTAAGAGGTTGCACATTGGTCAGTAGCATAGATGAAAGTGCTAATGTATGTCGCCCTGTTTCTGAAAAAATTTGAGGCTGCGGAAGATTATGTTTACGGCAATAATTTTCCATGGGTTTTATAATCGCCATGGCGTAATCCTCGAGTGTATAATCACGTAAATTTCCTTGTGATTCACCTGAGTAATCCATCGCGACACCACCGCCAACATCAACTATTTCAATGGCCGCGCCAAGTTTTAATAATTCGTGGTAATAGCGTACACACTCATTAAAACAAGAGGATAATTCTTTGATAGCAAGAATTTGTGAACCCGGGTGAACGTGAAGCAGCTTTAAATGTGTAAGAAAATGGTATTTTTTTAAGGTTTCAACTACATGAAAAGCTTCGAGGCTCGATAAGCCAAATTTGGAGTGTTTTCCATTAGAATCTTCCCAGTGTCCTGCAATAGGAGTGCTTAAACGTAGTCTTAAACCTAAGAATAAATCAGACGGCAATTTTGGCGTAAGCTGCACAAGTTGCTGAATTTCTTCTAAGGTCTCAAATATGAGGCCGATTTTTTGTCCAGCTTTAGCTGATTTTAATATAAGAGACAAATAGTTGGCATCTTTAAATCCATTACATAAAATTGGCTGTTGGTGAGTGACATGAGATAAGGCTATAATTAATTCAGCTCTATTGCCAACTTCTAGCGTTACATTCTCTGATTGCATCATTGTTTTTACAACGCTAATATGTGGATTAACTTTTAAAGGATAAGCCAGCGTGTAACAATTTTGATAGCCGGTTTTTGAGATAGCTTTCGCAAAAGCTTGTTGAATGGCATGAATATTTTTTTTAATTAAAGCAGGGAAGCGTAATAATATCGGCCATTCTGCTTGTTGTGATAGATATTGAGCTAGGTTAAAGAGATCAAAAGGAACTCCCTCAATATTTAAAGATAAATTGCCTTGCTCATTAATTTGAAGTGTTTCTTGACTCCAATGTTGCAGAGAATAAAATGATTCTGCAGCTTTTATATTATGAAGTTCGAGTGGTTTGTGAGTATCACAGGAGTGTAAATGGCTTCGAAGACCTGAAGGGGGTGGTTCTTGTTCTTCGGTTTGAATTTCAGATTTAGAGCTGATGAAAGGGGAAGGTGGCTTTTTAGCGCATCGAAATGTTGTCATCGCAGAGTTCTCCAAAAGAAGTTTAAAAATGAACAAAATTTTAGCATTTTTTTCTAAAAAATCAAGATTTTCAGCATTTTTTTAACCTTTCTAATAAAGACGGTTGTTTTATAAAGCATGATGTGGTTCAATAACCTGGTGCGTTTATTGCACAGAATTTAAGCCTTCTTTTATTTATATTTGAGAGTATACACTATGAAAAATAAAATGCGTATTTTAGCAATGATTTGTGCTGGATTGTTGGTTGTGGGTTGCGAAAACCAATCTTCAACTGAAAATAAAACAGAAGAGCATGCTGCTGCCCAGACTGAATCTAATCAAGCTCCTGCTGCAGCGAACGAACAACCAGCTGCTCCTGCCGCTTCTGCTGCTCAACCCACAGGTACAGAAACCCAAGCAGTTATTGATCCTGCTTTAGGTGCACCCGCAGCGCTTTCAACAACCACAGCTGAATTAAATGCGGGCCCAGGTGCTAACATGATGGTTCCTGTTACTGTAAAAAATACCAGTCAAGTTACATTTGTGGCTAAAAAAGATTTAACAAGCACTGATAATGAAGTTGACTTTGTTATCGACTTTTTAGATAAAGATGGTAAAACCGCTGCAAGAGCAGTAATGCCATTGCCTGATTCACTCGCTTCAGGGCAAGCCGGTACTTATCAATTACCTGTTACAGCACCAGCAATGGCAGGTAAATATACATTGCAAGTTGATATGGTTCAGCAAGGAAAAGCCTTTTTTAAAGATATAGGTACTAAACCAGTTGCTATTCCTGTTACAGTAAAATAATGTAACTGCCACCCGTCATTGCGAGGAGGAGGCGGTATCGTTACGCTGTCGCTATACAATACCGCCTCCTCCTCGCAATGACGGCCGGAGGAGCAAGTTATCGAAATTGCAGAAAACAACTAGAGAATCAAACGGATGTCGGAGAGACTGACAAAAAAAAATCAAACAAAAGCTTGTTGGTGTGCTGGAGAATTAGTTGCATTTTCTGAAAGTTATGTTGTCTGTAAGACTTGCCAAACATTAGTATTAAGAACACCACAAAATATAAATGATATAGAATTCTTTAATCATGATATTGTTTATCCAGTAAACCAATATATTCATTGGTTATCAATTTTATTAAAATATTGTCCTTCTTCTGCCAATGTATGGAATTTTAATGATGTTAAAAGCGATTTTTTCGCGCTCATGCAGTCTATTGGCTATAGTCTGATTCAACCACAGAACAAACAATTGGTTGAGGTTATAACCTTAACTCACATTCTAGAAAATATAATTTGCCCAGAAAGTATAATTCAACGTTGTTTAGAATCATTAAAGCCAGAAGGTGTTTTATTGATTCAAACTTCCAATTATATGGAACATCAACGTATTTTTGCATCGAAAACAAAGACTCCTATTTACCAATTTAATATAGCGTCTATTCAACTCTTGCTTAAAAAATTTGGTTTTGAGTATGTCATATTTGATGATTTAAGTATTGATAAATCTGATCTGTTTTTAGTGGCGAGTCGGGTACCTCTTACTCCTTGTAACCATAGAGTTATAGAAAAATCATTAAATCGAACCTTAGAAGGAAAAATGGCTTTGGCTTTGATGGAGCAGGAAAAAAAGTATCACCAAATTGACAAAGAGCGTTGTGCCTATTTGGCTAAAACTGACGCATTGGTGCAAAAACTAGACAACTCAGAAAAAGATCGTGCGTTGCGCTTTGAGCAAATTCAAACTTTGACACAACGGATTCAGGAGTTAGAAAAACATAGCGCCTTACGACTAGAGCAAATTGAAGCATTAACCAAAGGAGTTGAAAAACTCGAAACAGATTGTTCCGCGCGTTTAAAACAGGTGGATACATTAACTGATTTACTGAAGAATACAGAAGCTGATAGGTTAGCACGAGGAACACAGATAGAGACTTTAACAACTTTATTAAAAGCGTCAGATGCGGATCGTTCTGCTCGTTTAACTCAAATTGAAAAAATAGCACATCACTTAAGCGTATCTGAAAATCAGCGAATAAGTGGTTTAGCTAAAATAGCTGAATTAGAGCAAGCATTGAAATTGTCTCTGGCTGAGTTAGAAACAATTCGATATAATGCGGATAAAGAAGTGGCAGAATTGACGCGACTTTTGAATGAATTAGAAAATAAAGAAAAGAGAGGGTTGCAAGGAACAAGATGGCGAACATTGTCGTAGATTTGACACCAGTATTACCTGGTGGTGAGAATGGAGGGGCAAAACTAATGGTGCTTGAGCTTGTCAAGCAACTTGGTTCTCTTTATTCAAAGGAACATTTTACTTTATTAACCTCTGAGGCAGCTCATGCTGAACTAACTGCGCTGACTTCTCATAATGTTCATTCTTTTTGTGTATCACCCGCTCATAAAAAAACAGCGACAGAAAATCCTTATTTCTTAAGAAGTCGTTTTTTAAGAAGAGCATTAAATTATGCAAAAAGAAGAATATCTTATGAAGGACGTCGTCAAGTTAAAATAAGGAAAACATTATTAGAGCAGTTAAAACCAGATCTTTTATTTTGTCCATTTACAGCCCCATTTTTTTCTTTTCCGAAAGTCCCTGTTGTGAGTGTTATTTATGATCTTCAATTTTTAGAATACCCCAACTTTTTTTCAGTGGAGGCTCAGATTGAGCGTATGGGGCATTTTAAAAAGGCATGCGAAAAAGCATCACGATTAATATGTATTTCTGATTTTACGCGACAATCTGTTTTGAAGTATGCTCCGATTCCTGTTGAACCAGCGCAAGTGTCCACTGTTCCTATCTATGTTACCTCTGAATGGACACAAAAAGGGGCTTATGGAGGAATGCCAGAATTACTTAAACAGCATAATCTAGAATACGAAAATTTCTTATTATATCCCGCTAATTTTTGGAAACATAAAAATCATAAAGTCTTATTAACAGCATTTGCCTTATATCGAGCCAAATATCCGCATTCATCTTTAAAACTAGTTTGTACAGGTGCACCTGAGACAGGACAAGAAATTATTCAATTGGCTGCTGAGGCAATGAATATAGCAGAGCATATTGTTTTTTCGGGATATGTTTCATCTAACGCTTTATTTGGATTAATGTCAGCTTGTAAAGCATTAATTTTTCCGTCACTGTATGAAGGATTTGGTATTCCCGTTGTTGAAGCAATGTTATTGGGTAAGCCTGTATTGTGTTCTAATCGAGGAAGCCTAGTCGAAGTTGGCGGTAAGTCGGCACTTTATTTTCATCCTGGTAAACCTAAAGAAATTGTTACTGCTATTGAAAAAGTAGAATATGAGTTTGACTCATTGCGAGAGCCTATTGTGCAAGGATATGAAAAAGCATTGGAGTATTTAGGTGCTGAAAAAATGGCTAAAGCGTACTACGATATTTTTCAAGCAGCTATGCAAGATAAAAATTACTATCGTGATGCATTGCATGGTGTGTATGAGGATGGGTGGGCTTCCGATAAGATTTCTCTAACGTATGCGGCGGCAAAAAAAGAGCGAATGCTAAATATGATTTTGCAGTGTCCTCAATTTCATCCCAATGCACCATTAAGTATTACCCTAGCAGGCGTTTCTTTTCCTAAAGAAGTCACCTATTCTTTAAATGCGGGTGATGCTTTGACTATTCAACAACCCATTGCTAAAGAAAGCGGTTACTTAGAAATTTTAATTAAAAATCCTTTTCAACCTGCTCAATATAATATGGGGGGAGATTCGCGAATATTAGGTTGTCTTTTTCAAGGATATAGTCTGGAACCATTGGTATCGGAGTCAGCATGAGTTTAACATTTTCTATTGTAACGCCCTCCTATAATCAGGGGGAGTTTATTGAACGAACCATTCAAAGTGTTTTATCCCAAAGTATTAAACCATTTGAGTATTTTGTTTTTGATGGAGGAAGTAAGGATAATACTATTGAATTATTGAAAAAATATGAATCTCAACTTTGTTGGGTTTCTGAAAAAGATAATGGGCAGACTCATGCAGTGAATAAGGGATTGAAAAAAGCTACTGGAGATATTATTGGATGGCTAAATTCTGATGATATTTATTATCCTGGTGCATTGGAGAGCGTGCAACGTTTTTTTGAGGAGAATCCTTCTGTTGGTGTTGTTTATGGACGTGCCAACCATATTGATAAAGAGGATGGAGTCATTGAGGCTTATCCTACAGAGCCATGGGATATAGAACGTTTTAAAAGTATCTGTTTTTTATCGCAGCCTGCTGTATTTTTCCGAAGAAGTATTGTAGAAAATTATGGCCTGTTGGATGAAAAATTAAACTTTTGCATGGATTATGAATATTGGATGCGTTTAGCCTCTAAAGGAGCTTCATTTGCTCATATTCCATTAGTGCTTGCAGGCTCTCGGTTTTATCTAGAAACAAAAACGTTAAATCAACGTGTGAGTGTTCATAAAGAAATTAACGATATGTTGAAAAAAACTTTAGGTAAAACGCCTGATCGATGGTTATGTAACTATGCTCATGTATTGATAGAGACAAAAGGAGTTCCCCCTGCATATAAATCACCGTTGTGGGCACTTGTGTTGCTTGCTGGTGCGATAATATGTGCTTCATTACGTTGGAATTATTCTCTTTCTCCTTCTTTAAGAGCAATGCTAAAAGGTTGGATAAAACCCTATAGCCGCAAAATTTTTTTAAAATTTAAAGGGAGTAATGGATGAAAATTGGTTTTGATGTAAGCCAAACAGGGCAAAGAAAATCTGGCTGTGGTTATTTTGCTGATAGTTTGATTCAAGCAATAGCTCAACTAGATCAGAAAAATCAATATATTTTATATCGAACTTTTGGTGATTTTTATTGGGATCCTGATTATAAAAAAATTCAAGGAGTCAAGCGAGCTAATTTTACATGGGGAAATCAGCATGGCGGATTAGATGAGGCTCGTTTTTTTTGGAGGCAGCCATTAAATCATATTCTAAAAGAATTATCTGAGCCTAATATTTTACATATCAATAATTATTTTTGTCCCGAAAAAAAAATTCCAGAAACAAAATTAGTGTACACACTTTATGATCTGAGTTTTATGGATTACCCTGAGTGGGCAACAGAGCAAAACAGAGTACTTTGTTGTGATAATATATTTAATGCGAGTCTCTGGGCTGATCATATGATAGCTATTTCTGAATATTCCAAACAGCATTTTTTAGAAATGTTTCCGCATTATTCGGAGAAAAAAATTACAGTGATTCCTTTGGCGAGTCGTTATCATTATTGTCCAGAGTTGGAAAAACCGGAAGACTTATCTCAATTGATGACGGGGCAATTTTTTTTGAGTGTGGGTACTATTGAACCTCGAAAGAATCATCAACTTTTACTGCAAGCTTATGCGTGTTTAAAAGCATCCCATAAAAAAATATTTCCTCTTGTTTTAGTTGGAGGTATGGGGTGGATGATGGAGGATTTTGATAAGCTTTTAGTTGAGTTGAATATAAAAGAAGACGTCATTTTGTTAGGTTATGCCAGTGATCAAACATTGCAGTGGTTATATCAAAATTGTTTTTGTTTTATTTATCCTTCTTTGTTTGAAGGATTTGGTTTGCCAGTATTAGAGGCAATGTCTTGTAAAGCTCCTGTTATTACATCTAATACGAGTTCTATTCCTGAAATTACCGGAACAGAGGCTGCGTTACTTATTGATCCTTATAATCTTGAGTCTTTAGTTGAGGCAATGAAAAATTGTTTAGAAAATAAAATTGATGTATCAGAATTAGCACAAAAAGGATTAGAGAGATCTAAAAATTTTACTTGGGAAAAAAGTGCTGAAAAAGTTTTAGACGTGTACGCCTGCCTGTAGGGGCGAATAATAGACTTCTTTCGAAACCGACTCTTTTGCTTTATTTCTTCGTCATTCACCTTTTTCGAATCCTCATGTACTACTTGTACACTCAGGTTCTCAAAAGTTTTATTCCTCGAACTAGAAGCAAAATTATTGAGCTTCGAAAGACGTCTAATATTTGCCGGTGGAGCCGTTATTGCTGTAAAGGTTTTTTTCTATATATTCTACTGACTGCATTTCAATCAGACGACTTAAGGTACGCTCAAAAGCAAACTGTTGTTTTCCTGATGTATAAAGAGCTTTAAGAGGTACTTCGGCAGAAATAATCAATGTTAAATGATTATCATAAAAAATATCTACTAGTTCAATCCAGTAGCACACTGCCGTTTCATCATCAGGTGCAAAAGTTGGTACATTGCTGATTAAGACTACAGAAAATTGAGCTGCAATTGCAAGATAGTCTCTTTGTCCTCTAGGTGGCGAGCAAAGGGCTTTAAAATCAAACCAAATAACCGATTTACTTAACGAAATAGTAGAAATAGGGCGCTGCTCTATAATAATAGGAATATTTGATTGGCTGTAGCCATGGGCATATAAATCAAAGCATTGTTGCATATTATTTTTAGCATTATCATCAAGAGGAGTAAAATAAATACCTCCTTGTTTCAAAGAACGCCAGCGATAATCTTGAGTATTCGCTAGTTGAATTATTTGGCAATGTGCTTTGATAGATTCAATAGCCGGAAAAAAACGTTCTCGTTGAAGACCTTCCCAGTAAAGCTGATCGGGAGATCGATTAGAGGTGGCAACTAAAATAAGATTTTGCTCAAATAAAAATTTTAATAATCGGCCTAGCAACATGGCGTCAGCAATATCTTCTACTACAAATTCGTCAAAACATAAAAGATGAGTTCGCATGGAAAAATGACGCGCAATAATTTTGAGCGGATCTGATTTTCCTTGTAATTGAGCGAGGTTATTATGAACTTCTTTCATAAAATGATGAAAATGTAATCGAAGTTTCTTTTTTATAGGAAGAGTTTGATAGAAAAGGTCTATTAGGTAAGTTTTTCCAGCGCCTACTGTTCCCCATAAATAAATTCCTTGAGGAATAGCTTTTTTAGAAAAAGGCAAATGAACACGTAGACGCTTTACAAAAGAAGGACTCTCCTCCTGTATTAATGCCTTTTGCAGTGTGTCTAATGAACGGACAATAGTTAATTGCTTTTGATCTAATGTTATCTTACCAGAGGCTATGTCAGCGTGATAAGCATCAGAGATACTCATGTTTTATGCAGTTTCTGGCACAGCTTCAGGAATGGTTACATTAAGCTCTAGAACTGCATGATCTCCAATTCGTTCCAGCTGAACCAACACTTGGTCTTTATTAATGTTAATATACTTTGAAATCACTTCTAACAATTCTTGTTGAAGTTTGGGAAGATAATCAGGAGTATTACGTTTTTGTTGAGCACGTTCATGCGAAATAATAATTTGTAAGCGTTCTTTAGCAACGGAAGCAGATTCTTTTTTTCGAAGACGTTGTTGTATATATTGTAAAATACTCATGCGGATATTGCCTCTTTATTGCTTTTTCCAAATAGCCTTTTAAATAATCCTTTTTTCTCTGATGAAATGAATCGAAAAGGAACATCATCTCCTAAGAATCGTGAAACAGCATCATTGTAAGCTTGACCTGCATCACTTAACTCATCCAATATAACAGGTGAGCCAATATTAGAAGCACGTAAAACAGATTGAGATTCAGGTATAATACCGAGCAAAGAGATTCCAAGAATTTCTTTAATATCTTCAATGGAAAGCATTTCCCCCATAGCAACTCGTTGCGGTGAGTAACGTGTAATAATGAGATGTTCTTTAATGGGGGTTTCATTATTTTCAGCACGTTTTGTTTTGCTTGATAAAATACCTAAAATTCGATCAGAATCACGCACAGACGATACTTCTGGATTGGTAACAACAATCGCTTCATCTGCATAGTACATTGCCATTAAAGCACCTGTTTCAATGCCTGCAGGGGAGTCACAAATAATGTAATCAAATTCTTTCGATAATTCTTCTAAAACAGCACCAACACCCTCTTTGGTTAATGCGTCTTTATCACGAGTTTGTGAAGCAGGAAGAATAGACAAATTAGGTAGTCGTTTATCTTTAATCAGAGCTTGATTGAGAGTGGCTTCCTTTAAAATAACATTGACAAAATCATAAACGACGCGACGTTCACATCCCATGATTAAATCAAGGTTACGTAGACCTACGTCAAAATCGATTACAACCGTTTTGTGGCCGCGTAACGCTAGACCTGTTGAGAAAGCAGCGCTGGATGTAGTTTTACCCACGCCCCCTTTACCAGAGGTAACAACAATGATTTTAGCCAAATTTTTACTCCGTAAATGTATACAATAATTTGGTGGTCAATAATTATTCAAATTGAGCATAAGTATATCAAACTTAACCAAACATGTAAACCAAGGATAAGTCACCTTCTACTGTGTATGGTTGTGCGCTTAAGGATGTAGTTGCTGTTCCGCCATCGGAAAATGTTGTTGTTTTTGTCCCCAAAGTTTGGCTTGAATAACCACTATAAATAACGTCGGCGCGAAGAGCTAAGTGGGGGACAAGATCAATCATTGTTCCTAAACCAAGCTGATAACCGTTAAAGCTATAATTTGTAAACAGTCCACTATTTTCATTAAGATTAATGGTGGTTACTGTTCCTGTGTTGTTGTCTGTTACAGTTGAAGAATTGGTTGGTGTTGAGAGAGAGGCTGCGCCACGAGCATAACCGACAATTCCATAAAGAGTAGAGTGTGAAGTTACTTGAATACCTGGTAATACGCGAGCACCATAAACTCCTTCCCATTTAAAATCATCTGAGATTGATAAATTAGCAGTAATATCACCGTTAGCAGTGGTTTTCGAATTGCTAGCAGATTGAGATACTTTGGCATTGTTAAGATTACCAAATCCTTCTACGCCAAAAAATAATCTGTTAGGGAAGGCCCAATAATAACCTAAATCAAGTACGCCAGTAACGCCTACATTATTGTTTGAAGTTGATTGTGATATATTAAAAGGGGTGTTAGCTGCAACACCACTTGCTGAGTAATCCATTGTATTATTAAAATCCAGCGCTCCAACACCAAGCCCAATATAAACGCCATGCTTAATAGTAGCCGGCTCATAAAAAACAGGACCCTCTGATGGCAAATCAGGAGGAATGGGGTAATCAGCAGCACAAGCTGTGCTAATAATACCAAATGTTAAAAGAGTTAAAGCTGTTTTTTTTAGTGCTGTTTTTGTTAGCTTCGGCACGGCGGTTACCTCAAATTTTCAAAAGGCTAATTCTGTAACTAAAAAAAGCTTAAGTCAAGCTTTTTCCTTGGGGATAAAACTAATGATTTGCTCCCATGAGCCTCAGAAAACAGAAGAAAATAAAGGAAATTGTATTGCCCAAGCTGTAAATACGCCTGCTACTAGACCGAACAAATGACCTTCCCAAGAAGTTGATTCGCGTAAAGGAAGAATACCAAAAAATATCCCTGCAAAGTAATAAAGGCAAAGTACACCAAGAATAAGAGAAATAATGCTAGGCTGCTGAATCATAAAGAAAACAAGAAATCCCCAATAGCCAGTAATGACGGCACTTGCGCCTACATGAAAAGCTTTGCGCCCTAGTAGCCAAGTGAGTAATCCGCTGATTAACATAATTGAGCAAGTAGCAGATAACCAGACTTTTTCTGAGTAAATGAGCATGAAGTCCATGAGGACAAATAAGGGAATAGCATTAAAAAAAAGGTGATTAAAATTACCATGTAAGAAAGGTGAGCAAATGACACCTAAAAGTCCTGAAATTTTTCGTGGATAAATACCTAAAGCTAATAAACGATAGCCTAATAAGGCATTGATAATATGAATAGCAAGCAAGCCACCTAAAACACAGAAAAGTAAAGGTAAATGAATTTGTGTTTGTATCACAATATCATTAAGAGAATCGACTAATTTTTCAAACATGTGAGGATATCTCCAAAATTTGACAAGAAAGATCTATTTTTGCAAGTTTAATAAGTACTTTGTCATTTACGTGAATGTCATTTGGTTCGCGAATAATTTGGTTTTCATCAGTCATTGCTAAGGCGTAGCCTCTTTCTAGTGTCGCCAAAGGACTTACAACTCTTAGTGCAGAAATACAGGCTGCAAAACGTTGATGTTGTTTGTGTATTTTTTTCTGTAATAAATCATGGAGTTGTTGAGTTAATTCCCTAAATTTTGCTTGAGACTGTTGTATGTGTGTTTTTGGATTTTGTTGACTTAAGCGATATTGGAGGTGATTAAAGTAATTTTTCTTTTGGGATAATAGTTGATACAACGAATGCTTTAGCATTTGTTCTAAACGATCTAATGTTTGCCATTTTTCTTGGAGATGATATTTAAACTGTTCTAATTTTTGCTCAGAAAATAACAGATTTTGTTTTTGAGTACCTAATAGATGTTCTAGACTTTTATGAGCGCGCTGTAAAAAATGTTGTGTTTGAGAAAGCCAGTCTTTTTGGTTCGGAGATACTGCTTCAGCAGCTGCTGTCGGAGTTGATGCTGCATAATCAGCCACATAATCAGCAATACTATTATCAGTTTGATGGCCAATACCGGTGACTATAGGAATAGCGCTATTAAAGATAGCCCAAGCAACAATTTCTTCATTAAAGGCCCAAAGATCTTCGACAGAACCACCGCCACGTCCAACAATTAATACGTCACATTCTTTGCGGTGACTTGCAATATTAATGGCTTGGGCAATTTTAAGTGCGGCTGTTTGACCTTGAACTTCCGTGGGGTAAATAATAATACGTGCAGCTATAAATCGGCGTTTTAATGTGGCAAGAATGTCACGAATAGCGGCGCCATGTGGGGAAGTAACAACACCAATGACTTGAGGGGCGAGAGGGATAATTTGTTTAAATTGTGGTTCAAATAATCCCAGTTCAGCTAATTTTTTCTTCAGCTTCTCAAATTCTATTTGTAAAAGTCCTAATCCTGCATCTTCTAAATGTCGAATATTTAGCTGATAATCGCCTCGAGGCTGATAAATACCAACACGAGCCGAGGCTATTACTTGTTTTCCATTTTCTAGGAGAGAAGAAGAGAGGGGAATGGCATAAGATGAAAAAAGTACACAATTGACTTGAGCTTGATTGTCTTTGAGTGAAAAATAATAATGTCCAGACGATGCTTTTTTGAGGTTGGATATTTCACCTTGCACTTTTATCCAACCCAGTTGGTGTTCAAGAAGGTTGTGAACAGTTTTGTTGAGTTGGCTAATCGTATAGATATCAGCATTCAATGACATTAACTGCTAATCCACCCTGAGAGGTTTCTTTGTAAATACGGTTCATATCTCGCCCTGTTTGCAACATGGTTTTAATGACTTTATCTAGCGATACCTTGTGTTGCCCATCACCAATTAAAGCCATTCTTGCTGCATTCACCGCCTTAACTGAACCCATGGCGTTGCGTTCAATACAGGGAATTTGCACAAGACCCGCAACGGGATCGCATGTCATACCTAAATGATGTTCCATAGCGATTTCTGCGGCATTTTCAATTTGTTCAATTGTTCCGCCTAAAGCGGCTGTAAGCCCAGCAGCTGCCATCGATGAGGCAACACCTACTTCACCTTGACAGCCAACTTCAGCGCCAGAAATAGAGGCACCTTTTTTATATAAAATGCCCATAGCTGCGGCGGTTAAAAAATACTCTATTAGTCCTGCTGTATTTGAAGCACGATGGGCAGATTGGTAATATTTCATGACAGCAGGAATAATACCTGCTGCGCCATTGGTGGGTGCGGTAACAATTCGTCCGCCGGCTGCATTTTCTTCATTAACAGCCATTGCATACAAATTGAGATGATTCATGACGTCTGCTTCTTCATAAACAGAGGGAATTCCTTGGTGTTGAATCAATTTTTTATATAGTTCAGGTGCTCGACGTCTCACATTTAAGCCACCAGGTAAAATACCAGTATTTTGGCAGCCATTTTCAATGCATTTTTCCATCACTTGCGCAATTTTTAAAATGCCCTGATGTATTTCTTCCTCTGTGCGCAAAGTTAATTCATTGGCCATCATAATTTCACTGATTTTTTTATTATTCTGGCGGCAGTGCGTTAAAAGTTCTTCTGCGGTGTCAAAAAAATAAGGAATGGGTTTTTCATCTGTTTCTGTTTTTCCAAAATCTTCATCGGTGACAATAAAGCCACCGCCAACGGAATAGTAAATCTGAGTAAATAATACTTTTTTGTCAGCACTATAAGCAGAGAAGCGCATCCCATTGCTATGTTTAGGAAGAAAATCTTTCTGATGAAATAAGAGGTGTTCAGCATAAGAAAAAGTAATGTCCTTTTCGCCATTCAGATTCAATTTTTGACTGTCTCGAATAGTTTCCATCCGAGGTTGCATTGTTTCTGGAACAACATGTTCTGGATCTTTTCCTTCAAGACCATTAAGAATGGCTTTGTCGGTTCCATGGCCTTGTCCTGTTAAAGCCAATGAGCCATATAAATCCACAACAACAGTAGTGGTTTTTTCTAAATGTTGTTCCTTTTTTAGTAATTGCGCAAACTCGCATGCGGCATACATAGGGCCAACAGTATGAGAACTGGAGGGGCCTATGCCAATAGAAAATAAATCAAATAAACTAATATTCATGTTATTTATTATAACCTCTATGAAACGTATTTGCGTGTTTCTAGCGCTCGGCCAATTGTGCCACTATCTAAATATTCTAATTCACCACCTAAAGGAATACCTTGCGCAAGTCGACTGACTTTAAGAGACAAGGCATTTAATACTTCAAAAAGATAATAGACGGTGGCCTCTCCCTCAACAGTAGCACTGAGTGCTAAAATAACTTCATGTATGTTGCGCTTTTTTATTAAGTCTACCACTTTGGAGATACCTAATTCTTCAGGACCAATACCATCTAATGGAGAGAGATGGCCCATTAATACATAATACAAACCTTTATAAACACCCGAATGTTCAATGGCGATGACATCACTGGGTTGACCGACAATACAAAGCAATTGAGAGTCTCGAGCAGGATTACTGCATAAATGACAAACGGGTGTTTCTGTTAAGTTGTTGCACTGTTGGCAATTGACAACACCCCGCATAGCTGCTTGCAGGGTGTTTGCTAATTTCAAGCCTTTAGGCCGTTGATTTTGCAATAAATAATATGCCATGCGTTGCGCAGATTTTGCTCCAACACTTGGCAAATAACGCAAAGCATCAATGAGATCTTGTATCAGTGTGCTCATTGATCATTGAGCACCTTGTGTAGCTCCGCCTGTACCACCTTCATCTTCGCCTGTACCACCTTCGGTACCGCCACCTTGCATTAACTCCTCCGGTAGTTTAATTGAAGAGGTTAGTTGAACAATTTTATCCTTGGAAACTCTTTCTAGTTTTTGTACGGCATCGTTGAAAGCAGCAGCTGTAAGTTGTTCAATCATTTCTTTGCCTTCATGCATTAAACTGTCAACGATGGTGACGCTTAAAACTTCATAACGGCCATTTATTTTTACTTTAACAGCGCCAGCTCCAGCTGAGCCAATAATTTGAAGTTGTGCAAGCTCTTTTTGAACATCTTGCATTTTTTGTTGCATTTTTTGTGCTTCAGCCATCATTTTTTGAAAGTCAGCGGCCATAATTTACCTCATTAATCAGATAGTTGTTTAATAGAATCAGGCACAATTGTACCATGAAATACTTCTAAAATCTTATGCAAATTTTCATCTTTGTCAAATTCAGTTTGAATATTTGATAAGATTTGCTTTTCTTTTTCTTGTTGTTTGACAGCGGGAGATGCTAATGTTTCTTGAGTTCCTTGAAAAATAACAGTGATGCTCTTTTTATGATTTTCTAAAAAATATTGTACTAAAGCTTGTTCAATCTGTTTTTTAATTCCTGCAGTTAAAAAAGTCTCATATTGTGTAGGAGTGTTCAGAATAATTTGATTATCAGCTGCGGTTTTTAATAAACAATGTTGCGCGGCAGTATTCGCAAGACCCGTGAGATTTAGCGAGGGGAGAATGGATTCCCAGGAGATAGCTTTTGTTTGTTCTTTTTTTGTAACTGCTCTCCCGTCATTCAGGCCATGGATTGGCCGGAATCCAGAGGCAGGGACGTTATCCGTCCTTGGTACTGGATCCTCGCCAATCCCTGGCAAGGATGACGACGTAGAAGAACAGTTATCTTTTTTTTCTGGAATAATTTTTTCGGATTTTTTTAGATGTAGGGGCGAATAATATTCGCCCTTTTCTGTCGGTTGAAACGCTAACATCCGTAACAGTGTCATCTCAAATGCTATCCATGGAGAAGGGGTTAATGAAAGTTCTGGAACACCTTTGAGTGCAATTTGATAAAATAACTGAAGATCTTCAGCTGAAATTTTTGCAGAGAGTGTTTTCAATGTTTGTGCTGAATAAAAGGCAGTGCCATTGTATTCAGGTATAAGTTGTATAATTGACAATTGATGAAAGAGACGTTGTAATTCTCGTAATATATCTGCGCAGTCGATACCTTCACGTTGCAGATTAGTACTAATGACTAATATTTGAGCAACATTTTTGTCAACGAGTGCTTCGGCTAATTGTATAACATGATAAGTATCCACATAACCAAGCATTTCGCGAACATGAGTTTCTAAAACTTGATTTTGGCCACGAGCAATCGCTTGATCTAATAAACTCAAAGCATCTCGTGCACTACCGTTTGCCGCTTGAGCTATCCAAGAAAGCGCACCCGCTTCATAACAAATATTTTCTTGTTGTAATATGTAGCTTAAATGCGCCTCCATTTCTGCCGGTAATATATTTTTTAAATGAAATTGTAAGCAACGTGATAGAACGGTAACGGGAAGCTTTTTGGGTTCAGTCGTAGCGAGTAAAAATTTCACATGTGCAGGAGGTTCTTCAAGTGTTTTTAATAGCGCATTAAAACTATGTCCTGAAAGCATGTGAACCTCATCAATCAGATAGATTTTAAAGCGCCCATGTACTGGAGCGTAAAGAATATTGTCGAGTATTTCTCGGGTGTCTTCTACTTTACTGCGAGATGCGGCATCAATTTCAAGAAGGTCAACAAAACGTCCTTTTTCAATATCTTGGCAATGTTGACATGTTCCACAAGGAGAAGGGGTTATACCTTTTTCACAGCTTAATGCTTTTGCTAGTATGCGAGCCGTGCTCGTTTTGCCTACACCATGAGTTCCTGTAAAAAGATAGGCATGATGAAGACGCTGCGTAGATAAAGCATGCGTTAGCGCTTGTACTGCGTGTGTCTGTCCCACTAATGTTTCAAAAGTATTGGGACGCCATTTACGCGCTAATACAGTAGAGCTCATATTTAGAAAAATATTAAAGGCGGCAGTTCTACCAGCAACACTTCAGCACATGCATGAATGACTACCGCTGCTCCCTTCCGGGCCTGACGGGGTTTGCCATTTGTCATTGCGAAGGCACCAATAGAACCACCATAACGTTAAGGTCAGCAATAATATCGAATAAGCGTTATTTATGCAATAGCCTTGCTTGATTTTGAAACAATTTTTTTGATGTAATGTGAAAACTCTTTTAACGCTTCTAATCCAGAATTTTCAGCTTGTTTACACCATTGTTGAAGCGCTTCTAATAACTCCTTTTGGCTACTAGCGGCACGCAACCATACATTTTGTAATGCTTGTCGATATTGATAAACCAGCTGTAAGTCTTGGCGATTTTCTAGCAACGCAGATAATTGTGATTTTGCTTGTTCATTTAAATGTGCTTCGTTTTTACGGAACAAGTGAAATTTTTTATTAACATATGGCTGGCTTGCTTTGAGCGTAGGTAACATGACCTGACGATAATATTGCGACATCACTTGAAAGCGACCATTAATCACTGCTTTAACCGTATCTAAGTCAACAACAGATTTATTCGGAGCAGTTTCTAGCTTCGGGGGAAGTTTTTTAACTTTAGCCAAGCCAAAGAAGGCAAGAATACGAATATACATCCAACCAATGTCGAATTCCCAGGGTTTCAATGAAAACTTAGCAGAGGAAGGGTAAGTATGATGATTGTTATGAAGCTCTTCGCCACCGATAAAAAAGGCGATAGGAGTAAGATTAGTTGAAGAATCAGAAACTTCATAATTTCGGTATCCCCAATAATGTCCTAAGCCATTAATTACGCCTGCAGCAAAAAGGGGAATCCAAAGCATTTGAATAGCCCATATGGTTATACCTGGAAGCCCGAACAATAGAAGGTTAATACCGAGCATCACACGAATACCATAACCGCTATATGGAGTATAAAGGTGATTTTCTATCCAATCATTGGGTGTTCCATGGCCATATTTTTCAGTCGTTTCAGCATTTTTTGCCTCAGCGCGATAAAGCTCTGCTCCTTCAGTCAAGACTTTTTTGATGCCTAGTACTTGAGGACTATGAGGGTCATCTGGTGTTTCTGTTTTTGCGTGATGTTTACGATGGATAGCCACCCATTTTTTTGTTACCATCCCGGTGGTTAACCATAGCCACAGCCTAAGTGGATGTGTAATAATAGGATGTAAATCTAAAGCTCGATGACATTGACTGCGATGCAGGTAAAGGGTAACTGCAGCAATAGTGATTTGAACAAATATTAATGTAATAACAAAGTATCCCCAGAAAGAGAGATTAAGTAAACCATATAGCATAACAATAACACCCGTTTTTGAGTTGTATATATAGAGCAACTATTATACAGAAAAAAATATGAAATAGCCAGGAAAACCAGGGTGAACGCGTATAAATTCCAATAAAATCAAGGTTTGTAGGTGGTTTTTGTAGGGGCGGGTCTTGTGCCCGCCCGAAAATGCACAGTTTTTATCAATATTGGCGGGTAGGCACAAGACCTACCCCTACGTTTAGCGATTTCATTGGCAATTTGAACAAAAATTTTAATGTTTTATGTGCTAAAGGCCTTTATTTTACAAGAATTTAGACGCGTTAGCCCTGCCAGGAAAACCATGTTTGAGTTGCTGTTGTGTGATTTTTGAAGATATAATTAGTCATAAATAATGTTAAGTTTAATACGTGTTGAAATAAAATGAATCAGAATCATAAAAATTACTTTGGTGAAAAATTTGTCGAAACAGTCGTACCTTATTTGATTTTTGGTATTGCCGTTGTACTATTTTTTGCGCTCCTCGTTGTCTTTTTTTATCTTATTGTTTGGGGGATTGCCATTGGTCTAATTTTATGGGCAATTATGGCAATTAAAGAAAAATTTTTCCCTTCTTCCGTTAAGGTTGATGAGTCGGTGTTTGAGGTTTTTTATACTAAGCAAGGTAGAGTGATTGACGTGGATAATTCACATCATACTCAAAAAAAACATAAAGAACACCGGGAAAAGAAGTGAAAAAAATAAAGTCATTTTGGGGGCTTATAAGATTAATATTAATCACGATTGATATTTCTACACGTACGGTTGTCCAATATTGGCGTGGTCCAATAAAAATGACTCGTGAATGGTCAAATAATACTATTCATAAATGGGCACAGCGCTTATTAAATGCGGCTAAAGTGGATTTACATGTGCATCATAATCATAATATTCATTTAGAACCCGGCAAGTCTTACATAGTGATGTGTAATCATACAAGTCATTTTGATATCCCTATTAGTTTGGTTGCTTTGTCTGGATGGAGTGTGCGGATGTTAGCAAAAAAAGAGTTGTATCGAATTCCTTTGTTTGGAAAAGCCATGTCATCAGCAGATTTTCCCATGATTGACAGGCATAATCGTCGACAAAGCATCAAAGATTTGGCGCATGCCAGAGCTCTCATGAAGGATGGAATTGTTGTTTGGGTCGCTCCAGAGGGAACGCGCTCTAAAAATGGTGAGTTAGGCGAGTTTAAGCGAGGGGCTTTTTTGATGGCGATTGATGCTAAAGCGACTATTATTCCTATGGGTATTTGTGGCGCACAGAAAATTTTACCCGCGCAGTCATTAGGATTAAATTTAGGCGAAAAAATAGATGTTTATATTGGAGAGCCTATTGACGCCTCTCAATATGCATCAGCGGAAAAAGATGTTTTATTAAATCGTGTAAGAGATTCTATTGAGCAGCTAATGCTTCCATAACGCATGCGGGCACAAAAGCCGATACATCACCCTTAAATGCAGCAATTTCTCTCACAAGCGTTGAAGATAAGTAAGTATAATGCTCTGAGGGAGTTAAAAAGATAGATTCAATATGTGGGTTTAGTTTTCGATTCATTCCAGCTAATTGAAACTCATATTCAAAGTCAGATACGGCGCGAAGTCCTCTAATAATAATATTTGCTTTATTTTTTACTGCAAAATCAATGAGTAATCCTGAAAAGCCAATGATTTGGACATGCTCTAAATGTTTCAAGGCTTGTTTAGCAAGCGATACTCGCTTTTCGAGAGAAAATACAGGATTTTTAGCCGAGTTTTGAGCAACAGCAACAATAATTTGATCAAATAAAGTGGATGCGCGTTCAATAATATCAATGTGGCCATTGGTAATAGGATCAAATGTTCCTGGATAAATGGCTTTATTTTTTTTCATACTCATGCAACCTTAATTTCAAAATGAGAAGAGTATACTTAAAAGACGAATGTAAAAAAAGAAATTTTTTCAACAGGATTGAGCGTGGCTATTGCCGCATGAGCATCGGAAAACGGTTTAAAGCTATGAAGATGCCAATGGGATTTATTTTCATGTAATGCTTCCAGTAAGCCGGCAGGGGGATTAGCGGCAACACTAAAATCTTTAAGAGGATAAGATAGGCCTTGCCCAATAGCTTTAATGAAAGCTTCTTTTTGAGCCCAAATATGGAAAAAAACATCTATACTTTTTGTTGCTGCTACGGATTGGTATTCTTTTTCAGAAAAAACATGTTCAGCTAGATCGATAAATTCACGTGTACGATGATATTCAATATCGACGCCAATGGCTTTTTCTAATCTTAATCCTACAAGCGCAGTTTCACCAGAGTGAGATAAATTAAATTCAAGACAAAAAGGATTTTGTTCGCTGGTTAGTATAGGTTTTCCATGAGAAAGCTCTTCAAATTTCAAAAGTTCTGGTGGCAGTTCAAGATACTCACTTAAAATTTTTCGTAAAGCAAAATGAGCGAGAATAAAACGACGACGATGTTTCTCAAAAACAAACCGATTTGCTCGTTCATTTTCATCAGGAGATAGAACGGAACGATAAGCTTCATATGAGAGTAAATTTAGTGGAATTTGCCACAAGTGAACATGATTTGGTAGTATGGTTTGCATCTTTATTGTCATTAAGAAACTTTATGTATAAATACCCTTTTTATTTGCTTAAAGCAAGAAGGTTTTTGCCTTTTTTCCTGACGCAATTTTTTGGAGCGCTCAATGATAATGTTTTTAAATTATCGGTATTAACCTTAATAGCATTTCATCTTGTCTTTCGTGTTGAAGATAATGAGTTCTATCAAGCGTTGGGAGCAGGTTTATTTACATTGCCTTTTTTTCTTTTTTCTGCAACAGCGGGTCAGTGGGCCGATAAATATGATAAAGCTGTATTGATGCGTTGTATTAAAAGCATTGAAATTGTGTTGATGATTTTAGGAAGCATCGGCTTATACTTGAAAAATATTCCCTGGATGATGACCGTGATTTTTCTTTCAGGTATGCACTCTGCTTTTTTTGGCCCTTTAAAATATTCGATTTTACCTGAGCATTTAAAGGAAGAAGAACTCTTAGCTGGTAATGCTTTTGTGGATGGAGCAACGTTTATAGCTATTTTAATTGGAACTATTCTAGGCAGTATATTAATTCCTCAAGAGGCGAATTTATTAAAAGAAGGACTTAAATATGTGAGCATTACTATTATAAGTATTGCCTTACTGGGCATGCTTAGTAGTTTTTTTATTCTTCCCGCAAGAAAAAATGCCAATCCTCAAACTCGCATAGATTGGCATCCTTTTAGAAATACATTTTCATTATTAAAAGTAGCAAAACAATATCCTTATGTATTTACTTCCATTATAGGCATTTCATGGTTTTGGTTTTTAGGCGCAAGTTTATTAACAGAACTTCCTATTTATGTACAATACACATTAAATACCGAAAAAAGTGTTTTTACTTTTTTATTAGCACTCTTTTCTCTCGGTATTGCGATAGGTTCTTTAGGCTGTAATTATTGGTTGAAAGGAAAAGTTCGCGCAAAATATGCAAGCCTCGCTGCATTAGGAATGAGCTTTTTTATGGCTGATCTTTATTTTGCTTCCTATACCTTTAAAGAAAAGTATACGTTTTCTCTTTTTTTAAGTTCTTTTGAAGGAATTCGTATCAGTTTGGATATGTTTATGTTATCTGTCTGGGGAGGTGTTTATATCACTCCCTTATATACGATTATTCAAAAATATAGTCCAGCACAATGGTGTTCTCGTATGATTGCAGCAAATAATATTATGAATGCCGTATTTATGGTGGCAAGCGCTATTTGGATCGGTATTTTAGCTTCTTTTCATGTAAGTATTCTTACCCTATTTTTGATGCTGTTTATGGGTAACATTGGAATGGCATTTTATTTACAACGTCTTTTTCCTCAAAATTTCGCACAGATTCTTACAAAAAAATGTGTTGCAACTGTTTTAAAATATCTCTATCGCATAGAGGTTCATGGCATGGAAAACTATATGCAAGCGGGAAAAAAAGTATTAATTCTAACGCCTTATACTTCTTTTTTAGATGTTGTGTTATTAACGCTATTTTTACCGGATAAATTAGGGGTAGTTATTGATGAAGCCGAAAGCTCAAAAGTAAAAATGATAAAGTGGGCAAATGTTTTTACAATTAAATCAGGCAGTCTGATGGCAGCAAGAAATATCGTTAAGGCAGCACGAACAAGTCAGCAATTTATTTTAGCCCCAGAGTCTTATGTCAAAGGAAATATTCCTTTAAAAACAATGATTCATTTATCAGAATTTATTGTTCGAAAAACAGAATTTCCTATTTTACCTGTTCAAATTAAAGGTACTTTATTTCTACCTTTTTCACGTCGAAAAGGAACTGTGCCTCAACGCCTTTTTCCTAAAATAACACTCCATATAAGACCTGTTATTAATATGAAAAAGAAGACTCCATTGCAAATGGATCATGATATATTTAAGCAATTAGCAGAAATGATGTTTGATTCACTTCCGTGGAAAAGTACTTTATTTGATCTGTTATTAAATATGAGTGCTATACATCGGAAACGGATTATTGCAGAAGATATTCAGAAAAAAATAAGTTACCGTGATATTGTGCGCCAATCTTTTGTATTAGGAACAGCGCTAGAAAAGCAATCAAAACAAGGGGAAAAAGTTGGTATTCTGCTTCCGACTATGGTTAATAGCATGGTGTGCTTTTTTGCTTTGCAAGCGTTTGGGCGAGTCCCAGCTTTATTAAATTACTCTTTGGGAACTCATTATTTGAAGAAGGCCTGTGCGTTAGCAGATATCAAAACCGTTTATACATCATCGGTATTCGTGGCTCATGCCAATTTAGATGATTCAATCATTACGTTAAAAGAGTTAGGCATTCAAGTTGTTTATTTAGAAGATTTACGCAATAAAATAACCTGGTTAGATTACTGTAAAGGTGGAATACGGGCGCTATTCTCATATCCTGTTCATGTTAAGCCTGAAGATCCCGCGGTGATTCTTTTTACCTCTGGTTCAGAAGGTTCTCCTAAAGGAGTGGCATTAAGTCATCAAAACTTATTAGCCAATGCGTATCAAATGGCAAGCAGTGTCGATTTTTCGTCACGAGATTGTCTGTTTAATGCTTTACCTATTTTTCATTGTTTCGGTCTAACAGCAGGAATGATTTTACCCTTAACACAAGGATTCTCTGTATTTTTTTATCCTTCGCCTCTGCATTATCGGCAGATTCCAGAGTGGGTGAGGAAAGCAGGCAGTACACTATTTTTAGCAACAGACACCTTTTTAAAAGGTTATGCTCATTACACCAATACTCATGATTTCAAGCAGGTAAGAGGCATTTTTGCTGGTGCTGAAAAAGTAAAAGAAGAAACCATTAAAACATGGAAAAACACATTACAGACACCCATTTTTGAGGGATATGGAATGACGGAAGCTTCGCCTGTGATTGCGGTGAATAATGACGTACGTTATAAAGAAGGAACAGTGGGATGTTTATTACCGGGTATTCATTATCGTTTAGACCCTGTTGAAGGATTAAAGCAAGGAGGGCGCTTATGGATATCTGGACCGAATGTCATGATGGGATATCTTCAAGAAGGAGGGCTGGTTTCTCAAGCGGATTGGTATGATACGGGTGATATTGCTACCGTTGATGAAGAAGGTTTTATGACACTGTTGGGGCGCGCACGTCGATTTGCCAAAATTGGAGGCGAAATGGTGTCATTTTCTGCCGTTGAAAATGTCATTACCTCGCTTTGGCCAGAATATATACATGCTGTATTAAGTACCCCAGATGCGAAAAAAGGAGAGGAGCTAATTTTATTAACTAATTATTCTAACGCTAAACGTGAAGCGATTGTACATCATATGCGACAGCATGGACATGCAGAAATATTAACCCCTAAAAAAATTTATCTCATTCCTGAAATGCCGTTATTAGCGACGGGAAAGATAGATTATGTAGCATTAAATAAGGTTGTTGATACTTCTAATATTTCGTGAAGTATCGTCGATAATTAATACGGTAATACGGTATTTTATTCATTAAAATTTGTTATAATGCCACGTGCTCAAGCTGAGAAACTTTGATATGAACAACAAAACAAGCTTTTTAAAATTTTTTCCACTACTTTTGATTATTGCTATTGATAGCATGGGGTTAGGCATTATTTTTCCTTTACTTAGCTCAATGATTATGGATCCTAATTCTACTTTCTTACCTCTAGATGCCTCTGATTTTTATCGAGATATTTTGTATGGATTGATAATTGGGATTTACATGTTAGCATGGTTTTTTGGCGCGGCTATTCTTGGTGATATTTCTGACATTATTGGGCGTCGGCGATCATTATTAATTTGCTTGATTGGTGCGTGTATTGGATATTTTCTCTCAGGATTATCTCTTGTTTGTCATAGCATTACATTACTTATCATTGGCCGTGTTGTGGCTGGATTTACAGCAGGAAGTCAACCCATTGCTCAAGCTGCCATTGTAGATATGAGCGAACCTGAACATAAAGCAAAAAATATTGGCTTAATATTGTTATCAACATCAATAGGCTTTATTTTAGGGCCTTTGTTTGGGGGTGTCATGTCAAATAATCACCTTGTCAGTTGGTTTGATTTTGATACCCCAATGTATTTTGCGATGGTTTTATCGATATTAAATGCTGTTTTTTTATTACTTTTTTTTAAGGAAACATTTACTAAAACACGAAAAGTCAAAATTCGTCCACACTTAGCCATAGAAATTTTTTTGGCGTCTTTAAAACATCCAAAGATATACAATCTTTCAGTTATTTTATTAGTTTTTATTTCAGGATGGAGTGAATATTTTAGTTTTATCGCCCAATTTTTGTTAAAAACGTATCATTATTCCACGATGCAAACGTCTTTCTTTATTACGGTGTTAGCCGGGGGATTTGGTATTGGAACAGGTGTTTTTTTAGATTATTGTGCTAATCGATTTAATTTGAAACTTTGTATTACTATTGCTGCTGCTATTTCCGCTATTATTGCATTAGTATCTGCAGCTATTCATAGTGACATTCTTGTTTGGATATGTGCTTTATGTATAGGGGTTTCGGTTGCCATTGCTTATGCATTACTAATTACATTATTTTCTAACCAAGTTGATAGCACAGAACAAGGGTGGGTCATGGGAGTAACGAACTCAATCATGGCATTATCTTTTGGAATCACTACATTTTTTAGTGGATTTGCTCTTCATTACAGTCCCGCCATGCCAATTTTTCTGGCATTTGGCGGAATGATGCTGGCAGCTATTATTTTAAAGTTTACTAAAATAGAAAACTAAATACTTAGATAAAACTGAGGCACTCAAAGGGAAACTTGAATTAAAACTTGGAATAAAACTTGGTAAAACTTGGACGAATAAAACTTGGACACCCGAATATTTTACTGTTTTAATTATTTTCATAAGTTGGGTGTCAGGAAGTAAAAAATAACGACTAAAGTAAGGTTGTCTAACACAAAAAACTGCAATTTTATATAACAAAGGTGGGTTTTATTAAAAAAATTCCTGTTTTTGTAGCTAAAATTTGCGTAGAAGAGATTTTATAAACGAGCAGTAGCCTTGAGAATGTTATTCTAGAAATAAAAAGAGAATAAATGGTTGTTTTTTAGGAAAGTAAGTATTTCCAAGAAGTGCTTTTTTGTCCTTTTAGCCACAGTTTTTTAATCTCTTTTGCCCAATTTTTGATTTGAGCGAAAGCACCAAAGATTTGTTGGTCTCGAATGCTGGATTTTTCAACTGTTCTTATCCAATTAGCAGGATTCAATCCAGTCTCTTGAACAATAGAAGGAACCTCTTTAGCGATATATCCGGATTTATCTTCTCGAAATTGTCGTCCTGTCCAGTCCACAAGTAATTTATAATCCTGAAAAGAAAAAGGAAGTACAGCCTTGAGGGCAGGAGCAGAGGTATTTTTCGCTTGAAACTTCATGAGATTAGGTGGTGTGGTTTGGTTTTGAGAATAGACCTTAATTCTTTCCTGAATAGAGGTATATTCTGATTCTTCTAATGTGGGTGCCATACCTGCACGGATAGGATTTAAATCCACGTATGCCATACAAGCCAATAGAGCTCCTTCATCGATGAGTGCTTGGCTTTGAAAGCGGCTTTCCCAGAACTTTCCTTTGACATCATCTTCTTTATTAGCCAACCGAGCAATATTCTCGTTTAAAAAGCGCATCAGCCAACTGATACTGTAGAGAT
>JAJZTL010000102.1 GCA_021848965.1 Pseudomonadota bacterium | reverse complement strand
AGATTCAGCAATAATGCCAACCGCTGGCTAAGTGTTCGACTAAAACAGGAATCAGTGTTCGGGCAGAACAGGAATTGGTGTTCGGGTAAAAACAGGAATCAGTGTTCGATTTCACAGGAATACGCAATCTTTACAAATCTCGAAACACCTTAAATTCCTCTGCAGTCAACGGCGCATCAAAATCCACTATTTGTGTTTCAACCAGATTTTCACTGACAAATGAGTCTTCCAACAAAATTTTCATAAGCTTATCTATGGGCATGGAACGGCTAACGATGACTCCACCAATCTTGCCCCGCCGTGGTCCCGCCATGATAAAGTCGCCGCTATCAAGATATTGCTGAACCCATGCAACATGTTGTTCGCGATGGGATTCTACTTGAGTGGTAGGAACGACATAATTACTGATAATTAAATACATAATATTCTCCTTTGTTTGAGTTTCTAATTTATTCCACCTTTATAGATAGAAATCATTTTTCAGTCAATCTTTAGCCCGTGAATACTATAAAAAATTTCATAGACTCTTTTTGGCTTGCAGCTGCCAACGCACTCGCGGCGTTTCCTATAGAAGCAACCACGATTTTTTCCTCACCTAATCTTATTGCTTCTGCCACCACTAAAAAGGAAGCTCTATCTTTTAAAGAGCAACTAGGATTTAATCCATGATTTTTAATCCACAAATTCTGATATTCATCGTTTATTAATCTTGGTGCAGGAAAAAAAGGAGTATTTCCTACGGGATAAACAGGATAGTATTGAGGTTCTACAGCAGAAATAAGCTCCAATCCGGTTCAGCCTGTATTAAAGCTTTCTTGGATAGCCCTATAGTCAAATATAACCTCTAACACATCTCGCAGTGGCTCATCTTTTTTCTGCTGAGTAGTACAAATTGGACAAAGATAGCGAATAGTGTCTCGTTTATATTCCCACGCACAGTCAAAACAGGAATAAATAAAGTCAATCATTAACACTCTCCGCTTTTTTTATAAAAACGTTATCATTGCCAAGATAAGGAATCTTCATTTTCCCCGCAGTGAACTCAACGTGATTTTGCCCCTCATCCAGCATAGGAATGGACATATGATTTGGATTAGGCCAATAAGCAGTAAATATATTTTTTTGACAATAAGTAAGATACCAAATTATATGCTGAGGACCAATACTCAGTATAAGTTTGTTATCTTTTGTTACTGAAATTTTTAAATTTCCATAGATTTGATTGTAATAAATACCTGTATAGCCATTTAAAAATTCCCTTGAGGGCATTTTTTTGCATGGCTCTGATAACGAAATATTATTTTTTGTTGAAATATTTCTGTATTTTTCGAGATAAATGGTATTCCAATCGACCAAGGGACTGTGTTTGAGAGAAAGATCAAATAATCGTTGATATAATACTTCAGGGACTTTATTACCCCACTGATTGGTTAAAATAACGATGCCCAATTTTTTTTCTGGAATATAAGCTATAAATGAATGGGTTCCTGTTCCCCCTCCAGCATGATAAAGCACGGTATATGGCTTATACGCTTCTTTATCAATATACCAACCCTCTCCGTATGCCTGTCCAATTTTGCCCTTTGCAGTAGAGATAATAGTTTGTGGTGTGTGAATAAAGTCGATGTTTTTTTTGCTTACGATTTGCTGATTTTCTACCAAATCCTGATGCATATTAAAAATAAGCCACTTCGCTAAATCCACTGCCGTGGAATGTATACCGCCACCGGCTAAACCAGGCTTTAAGGCCCACATTTTGGTAAGATAAGGTGAATCTTTAGGATAAGGATAGTTTTTAGTTAAATAATATTGAAAAGGCTGTGCAGTATTAGCTAATGTATTGAGAACAGGCTCAACTCGCGTGTAGGTTTTCTCCATATGTAAGGGTGTAAGTAAATTCTGATGTAGTGTTGCCGTATAGTTTTTATCACTTGCTTTCTCGATAATTGTTTTGGCAAATTCAGAAAACACATCTTGATAAGCAAATTCTTTTCGAAAAGGAGCAACAGGTTTAACAAAACGAACGGCATGCATGATGGCTTTTGAACTATAACCGAAATTATAAAGATCATCTAATGCATCTTCTGGAAGCCCACTATCATGCGCCATTAAATCACGCACAGCGAATTTTCGTGTTGTTTTCTGATTATAGAGCTTAAAAGGTGAATATAATGTTTGAACGGGTGTATCCCAGGTATATTTTCCTTGATCAATTTGTAGCGCCAGTAGCGTAGCTGTAAATGATTTAGTCAAAGATGCAATGTCAAAAATAGTATCCGGCGTTACTGGATCTCCTTGAACATTTCGTGCCCCGAAGCCTTTTTGGTAGACTATTTTTCCATTTTCGACAATAGCAATAGACATGCCAGGCACTTGCCAATCTTTCTGTGCTTTTTTGGCATAGACAGTAAATTGATCCAATTTTTGGGCAACCGAATCAAACTTAGCCTCTGAGGCATTGGCAACAACATAAACTCCAGTCATTCCCAATAAAAAGCATAATATTTTCTTCAATTTAAAATTCCTCAACAGTATACAAATTGGGATCAAATTCAGTTCCAGCAACCTTTTTGTTTATATGCTGCATCATTATTTTAGGTTCTCTGAATTTTTGCAAAAGAGCCCATTTTTAAGATACTGATCAAAAAAGAATAACAGTTGTTCATTGGTAGCGGCTGCAATGTTCCAGCCATTACCCAATCCGCTAAATCTTCCATCAGTGCTTTTGTTGGCAATTTGAGCGGCTTTGTTAATTGCAGGCAAAGATACCAACGTTGCTTGGTCAGAAAAACTCATATGTAACGCATAATCCTTCTGATTCGGTTCAAGTTTACTATGCAGAATATAAAGATATTTGTCTTTTCTTAATGGCCTATTTTTAGGTAAATAGGGAAAATTACCGGATTTATTTTTCAAATATATTTGTGAAGAGAAAATTTCCAAAAAAGGTGCATCAAAGTCTCGTTCAACCGCATTTTTATAAATATTATCCCAAGCTAAATCCAGCGCAGCGACTGCCTGAACGTTTTCCCGCTCTGCAAAATGAGCGACAGTACCTGCGCCCAAAGAGTGTCCCAATAAACCAATATGCTCAAAATCAATTGAATCCGAAATAACTGCAGCAAGCTTTTTATTTAAAACCTGTTTATAAACAAAAGTCAAGTCTTCCAAATTAACAATAAATAAATCTTTCCCTTGAGCTTTAGTCTTGGGCAAATAACTTTTTACCATAGTCCCATTTGCTAACTCAAACGGACCATTTAAAAATTCGCTATTAATTGCTACAACAATATAGCCATAACTCACCAACGTTGTTAACATATTCTCATACATTTGAGGCAAAACATCATACCCTGATGTGAAAAATATAATTGGATATTTTCCTTTTGAAACTTTTGCATCTGGTTTTGAAAAGCTTTGCATATGCTCAACTTGCTTTATCTCAGCGAGAGTATGATTTTTATTATACTGCTTAATTATGTCTATCAGGCTCGAATGGGGCACATAGTTAGAACTTCCAATTTCATTCGTAGGATAGTAAGTTCGTATTCTGATTTCATTACAATGATATATATTATGCGCACTGAAGCTGTTTTTACTCACGAAGGGAAAAAACTTGTTGGGACAAGCATCTGTATTAATCCAATGATCATCCCGAAATCCAACATGATAAGGCCCCGCAGGACTAACAAGATAACTATCCGGAGAAAATAGCTGTGCTGCTGAAGCAGTAGACATAATCCCGATTAATAAAAAAACAGATTTTAATAATAATCGACGCATATTTTACCTTTCTCAAAAAATCATCTCTTGTTTTTGCTAACTTCCTGACGCAAAACAAAGCACATCATAAAAAAACTTATTAACAATATAATACCAGAAAAACCAGTACCGAAATCATTACCCCAATACAAAAATATTGCCATCAACAACGAACCTATTACCGTCGTTAATGATTCAATCTGTCCTAATGCCCCCATCAATTTACCCTGAATTTCCTTAGAAACCAAATCCGAAAACATTCGAGTCATATTCAGTGTCACAAAAGGATTAGCCATATACACTAATATACTCAGCATCCAAGTGCATATAATGTGTTCTCTCAATGGTATATGCAACCCCACCGTCAAAAACATATGCAATAATAAAAGACAGCTCATCAAGAGCATGCCTACTTTCACTTGCAATGCCGCATCAAAAAATTTTCGAATTTTTGGATGCAACACAAACATACCGATAGTTGCAGCAATACCCATCACAATATAAAACAAACCAATTTGACTCGCCGTATAACAATACATTTTCATTAAATATACAGCCTGCGCTTGAATATAAACCTGTAAACCTAAATTAAACAACACATAAGCATATAAAAAAGTGCCAAAATTTTGTCTAAACACAAATACTAATGCAGACATTGTTAACCATAAGCTTTTTTTTGTTTGATCCAGCTTTTTTTCACCCTCAGGATACATAAATACCATCAATATAAAATTAACCAATGAAATAACGCCTGCAATTAGAAAAGGTATGATTAACACCCACAAAGCATTCATCGTATCCGATACAAAAAAAGACAATGCTGGCCCAAGCATAAATCCCGCGACATGAATCAGCGTTAAATATTTTAATCCATTCATTTTTTCTGATTCATTTTTGCTAAGATCCATAACCGCTGCATAACAAATTGAATAAGTACCACTGCTAAAACCAGAGAGAATTCTGGCCATCAAGAATAGGCAAATACTTCCACAAACAATGGCAATAATGCAAATAAAATATCCCAAAGCCAAACCAACAATGCCCCATAGCATCATTTTCTTTCTACCGAATTTATCGGACAAATCTCCCAAAATAGGTTTACCTATCATTGCTGCCAACGGAAAGGCTGCCATCGTTAGGCCATAAAAAAAATTAATTGCACCCGAAGGCATCAATCTTGCTAAACCTTGGTTGGAGTAAAATAATTTCGGCATAATGGGTAATACTAATCCAATACCAATTGCGTCGACAAATATCAGCAAGCAAACTAAAAATAAAATATTAGACCGTTGAACAGTTTTCATTCGCTTATGATAAATCCATCGAATAGATAATATGCTGACCAATTTTCTCTACTGATATGGGATCGTTTACCCAATCAAAATGAGTAGACTGAAATTGCACCAAATTAAATGGAGCACTCAACACCTGCTCTAAACCATTGTTATCTTGCTGAAAAGTATAATAATGAACAATAGAAGCTAACGAATTGTTTTCATGTTTATCGGCAACTTTTGTTGCTTTGAACAACGTTACGTCAATTTCCTGATTTAAAGTAATTTTTTCAGGGGAGTATTTCAAATTTAAATCTCCAATTATTGAGGCATCAGCACGAGATAAAGTAAGCTTCTTCACCACCTTACCAACATCAAAATAAGGGTCCACCATAAATAAATGTGTCACTTGTTCCCCTTGTTGCTGAAGTTGTTTAGCAATTTCAAAAGCCAATACACCACCAAAACTCCAACCAAATAATCGATAAGGGCCTTTGGGTTGCAAAAGTTTCATTTTGGCAATATAAGTTTGTGCCAATGTTTCAAATTGAATAGCAGATCTTATATTGACATAACTTAAATCCGTCATCTCTTTTAAATGATGGTTGAAGTTATTAAACATAATTAGTTTTTTGCTTAATTTGTCTGCAATATTCGTTAAATAGCATTCATAGCCACCAACCCCTGGTGGAAACATAAAAAGTGTTTCTTTTTCTGTTTCATTAATAATGGTGTGGGTTTCATAGTCTATATAATCACTCATCGTGACTTGCTCGGTTGTTTGTGCTGATAAAAACTGAAGTATCTGAGTTAAATGTTTGATATATCCTTCACTAAAGGCTTTTATTTTTTCAGGCGATAATCGTCCTCTAACAGCTACTTGAAAGCAACCATCAATAATCGCTGCATTGATGATTAAATCGCTAACCTCAGTATTCAATGACCCCATTGTTTTACCCGCAGGTTCTAACACGATTTGCCATTCTTTATGATTATTTCCGCTTAATTGTCCCAGATAATTAAAACTTATTCGAGGTAAAATAGTGCTAGAACCATGCAAGACGCCATACCCAACGCCTTTATTAGGCACAGCATGCAACACTTCTTTCATGAGTTTAATGTTTGCGCCGATTCCCAGTTTATTCAGTAATTCCAAACGCACAGGGTACATCGATGTAAACCATCCTATGGTGTCGGTAATATCAACACGTTCATCAATTTCTTCACGTCCATGACCTTCCAAGGTAATATAATTAATGAGACTACCCGTTAATTCATGCAACGCATAATTTAAACTGGTTAATAACAGATCATTGATTTCCGTATGATATTTCTGCGATACCCCTTGTAATAACGTTTGTGTTAAATGGCTGTCTAATGCCGCTTCCGCTTCATGGTAATCCGGTTGAACAAATAGCTGATTAGCAGAATAATCTTCCAGAACATTTTTCCAATAGACACTTTCTGACGCATGATTGTTAGCATAGTCATTTAACACCTCAACCCATTGGCGATAACTGGTGCCTTTGGGTTGATCAACA
>JAJZTL010000013.1 GCA_021848965.1 Pseudomonadota bacterium | reverse complement strand
GATCTATACCCATAGCACCATCCAAATGATTCAATGCAAGCTCAGCCACGGTTCTATCTTTTTTCTTGCACAGCAAAAGCCCAATGCTGGCATTATCTTTCTCCGATTTGAGATAGCGATCGGCAGCAGCTAAATAAAAATTTAGCTTACCGGCATGCTCAGGTTTGAACTCAGTAGCCTTTATTTCAATGATGAAATAGCAATGAAGATGGACGTTATAAAAGAGCATATCAAAGAAAAAATCAGACTCCCCTACGGTGATGGGATATTGATTGCCCATGAAGGCAAACCCTTTGCCAAGCTCCAAAAAGAGCTTCTGAATATCTTTTACCAGTGCGTGTTCAATTTTTAATTCATTCGCCTCGTCCGTCACAGGAAGAAAACGAAAATCGTAAGGATCTTTAAATAATTGTCTGGCTAAATCTGATTGAGGTTGAGGTAACGTATGAGCAAAATTGGTAATTTTATGTGTATCTTTTCCTTGTCGCTCATATAGATTCTGCTCAATTTGCATCATCAGAACACCACGTGCCGTGCCATTTTTTAGAATATTTTGCGCATACCATGCGCGCGCATCAGGATCTTTGACTTTTTCCATCAACAACACAATATGACCCCACGGTAATTGTGCAACAGGCTGTTGCACAATTAAGGATGCTTGCGTCGTTTGTGCAGGATATAAATTAGGATAAGTGTTAAAAAACAGTCGCATATAGTTCAAGTTTCTTGTGGAAAATCCTTGTGTTCCTGGAAACTCTCGCCGAAGATCATCAGACAATTGAGAGATAAACTTTGATCCCCACGTGACTTCTTGCTGTTTTTCTACCACGCGCTTACCCAAATACCAATAAAATTGAATCATTTCAGTATTGACTGATAACGCTGCTTTTAATTGTGACGAACGATATTGATGTTTGATTTCTGTTAAAAATAACTTGTATTCATCATCATTTATGAGTTGAAACATCTGTTATCTCCTGTTTTGTTATAAGATTGTTTGATTAGACTCTCTAGTTTCGCTTTAAGTTCACGTAAGTTTTGATCAAAGTTATTTGAGTCTGTGGCGTCAAATATAACAACTTTTCCGGCTTCCTCCATGCAGGCAATTGTTTTCTTTTTTCTTTCTTTATAGGCTTCATCATTCAATCCCATTACTTCGATATAAATAGGCAGTGTTGGTGTTTGTATTTCAAAATCGGGCTTGTAAAATTGAAGATCGCCATTAATTACCTTCTTTTCAATAAACAATGGCTTTTTGATTGTTACATGATAACCAAGCTTTTTACAGTTTTGGACAATCGCTATTAATTGAGATAACACCTTTCGTTCGTATGTACTATCCACCGGTAAAAAAGTATTACCTGAATAGGTTGGCACATAAAAAGCTTGTCTTGGTAAAAAAATACCCGCCTCTTCTTCCGTGTCAGTCACAACAAAGATCACAAGAAAAGGACCGCTGTTTTCTGTTAAATATCCCGATGACTGCTTGATTTCTCCTTTAATTTTTACCTCTAAAGATTCCTTGAAAAAATAAATTTTATTTTCTTGAATGCGTTGCGCAATCGCAACACAAACAGCATGAGGCCGACTGGTTTTTGGCCAATAGTACGCAGCGTTTAGCCGTTGCACCATTTCATCGATATTGGGAAATTTCCAAAAAAAATTTTTTAATGATATTTTTTTGTCTAAAAAGAAATCTTTTGTCTTTTCTATGAGTTTTTCAAAATTTTTATGATAATCATAACTTGCTGGAAAATGACCATCTATTATATTTAGTTCCGATAATTCAATCAGACTATAAAGCAATCTTGACAACTTATACATAGGGATACTTGCTCGCCGTCGAGTATTCTTATTTGCTTTTTGATCATTCGTTTCGTTGATTTTACCTCTACGGCATAAGCCCAGTATCTTTTTCGCTTTAAAAGGCTCTGTTACCGAAGCTATATCAAAATATGCTGTTTTAGTTTGTCCAAAAGGGCACTCTTTTTGATGCGCGCCACGCGAATTCATTCGCTGTAAATAAAAATGGTTCTTTTCACTCAGGCCAATGGTCATTAAAGCTGCATTCGTTGGATTGCAAGCACAAGATAACCAAACCTTTCCTCGTATAGTATCTGCTAAAGATAGGGCTATATCCGAATCTTTATTATCATATTCTTTTTCTATAAAAACATGTTGCAATGCTAGGACCTCTTCCGTTGAGAGCCTCCTAAAAACTGTTATTTTCTCCCCTATCTTATAGCGATTCACTAAAAAAAGTTCTGCCATTTTTTAAATCTCCTAATAGCGATCGGTGGAGCTGTGATAAAGTGGACTCGCTGGGTTTGCAGGGTTCATAGGATGGTTTGGATGTGTTACATTATATCGATTGTCATCACTGGCACTGCTAATGACGCTTTCTTGTTCACTTTTCGAACCTGAAGAACTTCTTTTCATCACGGCTTGCAACAGTGTAAAAAAAGCACTAACACCTAAGCGATTCACTTCTGTTCGAATATAAATTGCCGCAAAAAATGCTGTTGGCAGTAACATGAAAATTATATAAACACCGACAAATTTCATTGGATCAGTGTAGCTATGCTCCACATCGACACCAAACACCCAAAAAATAAATGTCCAGACTAAAAAAATTACCCATACAAATTTTCCAACACCCTTTATCCAGTCATTAATTTTTTGCAGTATAAAATCGCCCATTTCCAATTGAGGAAAAACCGTCTTTTTTAAGATGATATATTGAGAAACTGTTGGAAGAGCGAATGCATGTAAGATCACTCCCAAAATGGCCACAGCAATAAACGAACCTGTCAAACGAAAGACACTGAAGATTTCACCATGAAACAATAATGCGGGGATCACCCAAATAAAAAAACTGTACAAAAAGCGTTGATAACTTTGTTTTAGTATATGCTTGACCTCAGGATACAATTCATGCTTTTCTAAAATCCTCACCTCTAATGTCGGCAATCTTTCCATATCGCGCGCTATTTTTTCTTTTAATTCTGTGTGATTCATGACGTTTCCCCATTATTTATTATGTTGTTCAATTTTTACAGCATCTACTCGCTTATGCCCGTCTAAATAGTCTCGCGAGACAGGCAGTGTCCATTGTGTCGCTTCAATACTGCCTTTGTCTAACGCATCTTCCATTTTAGCTTTTTCTTGTTGATGTTCTTGCCAACTTTGATTAATTACCTGACTACTCACGCGTGCTTCAGCCGCATTTAAATTTTGACTGACGTTTTCTCGAATTTCATTTTTAACACCATTCGTTGTTTGAAAATTACGTTTTTCATTTAATATGGATTCATTTGCTTCTTGATTTGCTTTCAATAGGTTGCTAGTCACTCCCTGTTGTGTAGCAGCCCGTTGATGATACATTTGTTCGGGGTTCACAGTAGACATAAAATCTTGAGCTTCACCTTTCATCATGCTACTGGCCTCTTGATGCACAAAGGATTGAGCTAGCGTATTAAGTTGTGCCTGACTGCTTAATGCCCCAGGATTACTGAATAAGCTATCGGCATAAGCATCCCCTTCTTGTGCACGCACATAATTTACGAAGGCTTGATTTAAGTTGCTGTTTACTGAAGCTGATTGAGATTGCGCTGTTGTTGCCATTGTGCTTAAACGTTCAGATTGAGAGAAACTCACATCGCGATTATGCGATGAAGTTTCTGCCTGTCGTAAATCACTCGCCAAATTATCAACCAGTGCGCGTGAGCGAGAATCACTCACATCATTACTTTGTGTGCTTTGATGTGAAGCGATAGTGTGGAAAGCTTGGCTCACTTCTTGTGCCTCGCGTGAAGTTAAGCCATGAGTATCACTACGATTATAAGTGTCAATATGTTCAGACACATTATTTTTAGCATAACTCACATCAACACCGATATTCGCTTTAGCCCCAACAGGTATTTTTGTGATTTGAGCAACAGCACCACCGGTATCTAAACCACCACCAACATGCCCACTATAGGCCATAGTACCCAATATTTTATATGCCTCACTTTTAGAGATATGTTCATTTTTTGAAATTTCATCGGCTTTGGAATCCAAAAAGCTCAACGCCCGATTTTCACTGGCGGATAATCCACTCGACACGTGATCGTTATCTCTGTCATCATGGGATAGTGAGTTTCCCAGTTGTAAAAAGCGGCTGGAGGCATGGCTAATACTGGATTGTACATTATCAGACTCGGTAAGCGCCGTTTGCCGAGCTGTTTCAGCCGATTGACTCAACGTTTGACTTAATTGCGACCCTAAATTCAAGCTTTGTGCAATATTCGAAAGTCCAGGCGATACGTTGTAAACCGCTTGGCCGTTTTCAGTAGTGGTTTTCATGACACCGGACGACATTTGCTCGGTGTAGGTACCATGAAAATCGGTGATATCGGTATCATGCTTATTCATGTTCATGTTTTGTCCACTGAAGTTACGGTAGCTTGCATTGCCTAGCCCCATGTTACCTGTCGTTGTTTCCATGGTAGCTTGACTCACACTGCCTTGCAAGCCCGATAAAAGTTGATTCACCGGTGCGCCAATAGCGTGTAACAGACGGTTGCTCACTAATCCGTAGGAAAGAAAAGGTACCGATAAACTTAAATAACCGGCGATGGCAGCTGTGCTGTAGTTCATCTGGGTTAGCGTGTCGAAATTATTCATGGAAATACCGGTAAAAACACTCGTATGACTTTCTACATAATAGTTCATGGCCATGTTAATGACACCAAATAATGGCGGCCATAGGCCAAGATAGGCAAATGAACGTAAATAATTACCCCATTGCGAAAAACCACTGGGTAGAAGAGATAACACCGCCACAAAAGGAAAGAGGCAAATTAAAATCAGCAGTAACAGTGTTTGAATCAGTGGCAAGAAGTAACTGGCTTCCATCGCCGTCACCGCCCAAGTGCTTTCGGTTTGAATTTCTGATTTCGTCATCGCGTAATCTTGAAGACCGGCGGTGGCATCACTTAACGAGGCGTAATCGCGTATGCCTTCTTTCATGGCATTAATGAGAATGGCTTGCATGAAAATATTGCTTGCTGTTTGAGAACCCCCTAAAAGAAAATTGTAGCTGGGTGATAAGTATTGGTTGAAGAGATTTTCATAAGATTGACTGTTGGTTCCAAAAAGTTTTTTACCATACAGCACAAACGCATTGTCATTGATGTATTGCGTTAAATTTTGATATAACACCGGTTTGGCATCTACACACGATAACGTCGTGCCATTAGCTAACGTCATGCGCCGAACGGGGCTGGGGCTTTGGCTTGTCGTATCCCATAGACTTTCACTTTCTTTAAGTTCCGCATAGGTATATTTTTGATTGATTTTGATGTCGCCTAAAATACAGTTTTGCACATAGCTATTCATCTCCGCATGTAAATCAGGGTCAAGGATGCGAAAATCATGTGAAGCTTGAAAAAGCTTTGAACCAAAAAGCATTCCCGTTTTACTGTATTGCAATTCATCAGGCAAATGAAACGCCGTTTCAATAGCAGTGGTCACGCCATAACTCATCGACGTAAACGTTGAAGCTATCAGGGCCAGCGACACAGGCACATTATCCACCTCTAATGCACTGCCTGGACTGCTGCTGTCATAAATCGCCAGTTCCGTTTTGGGAGCTATCATCACACTGCTAAAAAACACCATCATCGCAAACCACTTGATCATTTCCGTAACGTCGCGATGTTTGATGAAAGCAAGAATAACGCCATAAATCCCAAAAGTTGTGACAATGCGCGTAAGACTCCCAAAACTATTTTCACCTAAAAATGTCACCAACGCATTGAGTCCTTCGCGCACCAAATCTCCATTGGCTATCACATACATCGTCAGCATTATTGTGCTCCTCCTTCGGCTAAATCGGGTTTTAAGTTAGCACTTAAATCCGCGGAAACCATTTTTTCGATGGTTTGCATTTGGGTAATCATGTCAATGTTACTTTGTGCTTTTTGTTGGGTATTCACGCTCAATTCTGCTACCACTTTTTGCGCTTCATTGATGCGCTCCATGAGCGCCGCTTGTAACTCTTCGGGATAACTTTTACCACTGAAGGCACTTTTCTCTGCTTTCAAAAGCTCCGATAAATATTGCTCTAATAAATCTTCAGCGATAAGTTCCGCATAGGGGAGCACATTCGTGGGCGATGCGCCTGCGGCACTTTGTGCCAGTGTCTCAATGAATTTCAAAATCGGTATGGTTGTACTGTTGATGAAGCCCTCTTCGCGGTCAGTCAGTGGCGTATCATTTTTCACCGCATTGACGAGTTCAATTAACATGTCGGAAACTTGGCCTATCAGCGCATCTTCGGTATCGACCGTCACCTGTCCTTCCGAGACATGTAAACATTTATCGGTTTCATCGCATTTCCAAATCGGTGACTGTCCGCCTTGCATCAAGGTTTTCATCAGGCTTTTGCTTTGAATGAGCGAAGGAACATTTTGCGCTTTGCCATCGTCATTAAAAATTAGGGTGCCGGTTAAACTCATCACCAATTCACTGAGTTCTTCATCCGGACTTAAAAACGCTTGCGTCTTTAAGGCATCCCACACGAGATTCTTGTTCACAATCACTTGGTCTTTAACGCTGGGGTCGCTGGCGGCTTTGCTCATCGCCTCATCAAATTTACCACTGGAAGCATCCGCGCAACCTTGACGGGCCGCGGCAAAGTCCGAAAAAATGCCATTTTTTGTGCCGACGTCTTGGCAAATCCGTTGTTGACTGGCTTGTGTCTTTGGCCAAACACCACCCACTAAATCTTGGGCAGTTTCGCAGGAATTAATGAGACTGCTGTTGGCTTCTTGCTCTAATTTTTCCAAGAAATCTTTCACGGTTTTGATTTGCGGTACAGTGGTTTCTAACGCTAAATCAAAGGCATAGGATTCACTAGCTTGCATAATGGATTTAGCGAGATTCGTTAACGCTTCACCTTGAATGTAAGACACGCCACCCAGATAAGCATCAATACCACCGCAGCCGCCTTTGAAACTTGGCGTATCGAGGCTAATAAGCTGCACGTTGCGCACTTGGTTACGAAGATAAGCCGAACCTCCAGTGTAATAACCTGCCTCTTGCGCTTCCCACGCACGCGATGAGGAGACGTTGCCTTCATAGCCTTGTGAATCAAAAAAGCCGTTTAAATCCCCTTGCACATTGGCAAAACTTGTCATGGGATAGAAGAGCTGGCTTAACAATCCGATGATATAAAGATATCTTGCTATCATGAGGTCTCCTTGGTTGTTTTAGGTGGGTCGTACGAGGTAATACCACTGTTTCCTCCAGACAAACGGGGTAAATCTAACCCCAATTTGACACCGCCGTCGCATGGTGGGTAATACGATGAATGCTCATCGCAATGCACGGTTTTTTTGGGTTTACTGTCATCGATTGACAAGGATTTTTCATCAAAATATTGGCTTAAATCTACTGATGTTTGAGCAAAACTCATGAGTGGCCATGCCAGCGCGATTATGAGTACTCGTTTCATGCGTGTTCTCCTTTTTCGTAAGACTCAATTTTGGGTATTAAAGTGTTCATCCGCTCGTTCAGTTCCGTGGCAGTCAACGCGCCACTCGCTACCGGATACGCTTGATGGGTGTTGACATTTAACACAAAACAGGCGGGAACACGCACCGGCACTTGCCCAAAAAAAGCATTTTTTAGTTCCGCATCTATCGGCAGCGCTTGGGGCAAATGGGGAAGAGTTTCACCGTTAGTGGTATAAGCAAGCAACGGCATGTTGTGTGTTGTCGCCCATTCTTGAATGACGGGTGCAAATCCTTGGCAAAAGTGGCAGGTACTGCTGAAGAAAAAAACCAAGGCATGGGTTTGATTGAATACTGCCGTTGCGGGTGTGGTTGGAGTGATGTTTGACGTCATTTGTGTTGTCACACTGCTTTTTTTATTGGCTTCAAGGTTCATGAGTTGGTCGAGTGTCGTATTCGCGTTCGCATTTATCAGGGTGCTTAGCAATAAAACGCAGAGACTTAATGGTAAAATTTTCATGTGTTTGCCTCCAGAAAATGGCTCGCGACAAAATAAAATTGCTCGGCAAGGGCGTCTTCGGTAATGAACCCATAGTGCAAGGGTTGCGCTTTCCCTGTGATTGGGTCAACTAACATGAGTGCGGGGAAATGGGTCACGTTTAAGTGTGCCGCTTGGCCGTTATCGATGCGGCTATTGGCAAAATTTTCATCCACTACCCCATCGACGGAAATCGGTACAATCGATACCCCATACTTATCGGAAAAATGTTGAATCGCTGGTGACATCGCTTTTTCGTAAGGGTCATTACCCTGATAGAAATAAAACACACCGAAACGTTCGGATAGAGCGCGAATCGCACTTTCTGTTTTGGTGGTTTCCAATTGTTTGGTAATCGATAAAGCGGCGGATTCCGTGGGGTGAGTTAAATGGTAATCAAGCTCAGGATTTTGAATGAGCATGGCGCGATAACTGCTCGCCACACTCGATGCTTGATTACTCCAGTAGTCTATCCATTCGGCGGCTTTTTTAGCATTTTCGGTCGTGGGCTCTAAATCCCACGCATGAATGGCCTCCATCGTCACCGCTTTCAATGCTTCCACTTGGTCTGTGGCAGAAAGGGCATTGAAATCCAGTGGCTTTTCGGGTGATTTTTTTTGAGGCTCCACCATGGTTTCATCATGCCAAAGCCAGCCACGCGGCACATACGCGAGACTTACCAAGGGAAAAATCAATAAAAACATAAAACATAGCACGCTTTTTTTCATGATGCAGGCACCGTCATGTCTGCCTCTAACTCCGCATAGTAAGGCGTATAGTCAATACAATTGGGTGCGGGATGGTTACTATCGCACTGGTCAAAATCCACGCGGTCAATTTCATCCGGGTATAATCCGCGACAATTGGCGTCGTGGTGGTCATCATCCACCGGGCCAAACGGAATATGGAGCTGGCGCGAACGTCCATCGGATTGAATAATACGGTCAAGGAGTGAACCAAACTGGCAATATACTTTGCGGTGCGACACACATCCCACTAAAGGCACCCGTTTATCGCAATAGATCCCCACCTCAATCGCACGGTCTTCTTGTACCGCTTTAGCCAAGTTTCTTTCGGTGCTGGAGCATTTGAGTCCAATAGAAATGCCGGAGCCTTTTTGCGCACAGCAATTTTTAAAGGAGACGGAATCATAAGAGCAGGTAACGGAACTGCCGCCGAAGGACGTCACGGGTAGCATCGCCGCCACTTGCGCATTCTTCACGTGTACATTTTGTTGTTCTTTTTTGACATCTTCCGCGCCACTCGATACACCCGATAGTTCAGAGCCGCCTTCATCAAAGTCATCACTCGGTGTGGTGTGGGTGTCTTTACAATCCCCTGAAGCACAGAAAGCGCCACTTTCATTAACGATTTGCTCTGCATTTGATGCAATCGCTTCACCTCCATTGACGATACTGTTATCCACGCTGGCATTGTTGTTAAGCGATTGCGTGAACGCAGACTCTGCCTGTGAGCTGGCATCGGGCGCGGTGGCGGGAATACTCGTTGTATCGAAGCTTTGCAGTGTATTCATTGCACTACTGATTTGGGATGACCCAAAAGCTGAACCCTCATCAAAGGCTTGTTGTTCCGTGGCAGCATAGGCAAAATTGGTGAGTGAAAAAAAGACACATAAGCTGAACGCTCGCCTGACGATTTTCATGCTGCCTCTCCTTGATGGTGATGTTGAACATTCTCTAATGCATCAGAAAGTGTGAGATTGCCAAAAATCACATCAAAATCATTATCCTGCGTATGGGGTACCACCACCGCAGGCACCGCGTCGATGTGATAGGTTTTGAACCATAAAGGATTAATGGCAATGCCTTGAAACTTGTCAGCCTCATCTTTGGGGAAAAGTTCTGTCAGCCGTTTTAATGTGGCATCGAAGGAATCGTGATAAAGCCCACGAATCACCACGGTTACCTGTAAGGCTTTGGCTTGCTCTAGCAGGGATTGCAAAAGACTGTCGGGCATGCCGAGACTCACAAAAAGAAGTGGGCCTTGAGGTTCGGTTGCTTGTGGCGCAGAGGAGACTGCATTTGACGCACCCCATGATTCGGGTAACAGGGTTCGTGTTTTTTCTAACGCATCCTTAGCTTCTGTCACAGCAAAATCTTGCGTATTGGCGGCACAAGACGGCAATGCCATAAAGGTAACATACCCCAGAAAAATCGCCGCAAAAACCACCAAGCTATTTTTTAATAATAGGTGCAATTTCTTTTTCTCCATATCAAAAAGCCAAAATTATTCGCGTCCGCAGGATTTAAGTTACCCGCTTCCCAATCCAGTGTTGTATGTCCAAACGGATAGCAATGGCTCGCATCCGCAATAGTATTCACCAACTGATAGCGATAGCGTGATTTTGGCATGGTTTCATACCAGGTTTCATGACAAAGATTGCTGCTGTCCGTATCATTAATCAGCCCTTCGCGGTGCAATTTAAAATCCATGCGCTCCGCCAATAAAATGGCCGCTTCCAGTGGACTGGACACCTCACCGACGTGACCACTCAAAGGATACATGGCTCCTTGAGTGCCTGCGCACCAAAAAAGGCTATCCATGGGAAGGCTCCCACTGCTCGCCGCGATACTGTCCGCACTGCAAGCGGTTTGTGAAACGGGATTGGCAAATAAAAAAGCATCGGGGTTTAAAAGGGCCGTTAATTCATCGTCTTGCCACGTGGGGTCAATCTCGGAAAACCAGCCAATATCAAATTCGCCTGATTGCAAACAACCACTGGCCGTGATGAGATTCATCCACGAAATCAACGGATAGTTATACCAATGCACCGAATAAAAGGCATCATTGTGTGGCTCACCACCTGGGCCACCTTGCCCCACATCAAACCCTAAATCCATCGTGATGCCACCCATGTTAACCATGCAATAAGGTGTAGGTGTCACATCGGTTACGGCAAAAGGTTCCCAATACCCCATGTTCAAGCCCACTTTGAAAAATAAGCCTGAGGGGCAAACACCCACCGGTGATGAAGGATTGGGCGTATCAGGAAGACTGCCGTGTGCTACCGGAATATTGCCAATCGTAATCGGCAATAAGCATGACCAACACACATCAGTAATGGGGTTGATAAAATGACCGGTACAAGGGCCTGAAGCAAGAACAGGCGTGATACTCACTCCCCATAACAAAAGGCTTACAAGTGCTTTAATCATCCTTCAAATCCTCCTGCCCAATAAGGCGAATCAATAACCGGTCATTATCACGCGTAACGATGGCAGGCACATGATGAATGTGGAGCTTTTGCGTCAAGCGTCCTTCTTGGTCGAAATAGACGCGTTGGTTAAGCGCTTTTGAGGCGTGTTTGATGTTGCCTTGAATGAGGATAGGCTTGATGATATCAGCACTGTGACGGGCAAGGTAATGCTGTGCAAAGGCGCGTTGCTGCTTATCATCATCATTATAAAACAGTAACGTTTGTTGAAAGGAAGGCAAATAGTTTAGAGGATTCACCTGTTGGCCTGTAAAAACCACCTTTTGACCATTGGCATTGAAAATGTCCCGTGAAGCAATAAACGTGGGGTCATAATGGTATTGTGTTGAGGTCATGGTAGGCGTCAAATGGACGGGATTGGGTCTTACCATGCTGGACTTTACCTGCCTCATCCATTGTCCGTTGAGCCTTGCCCATTCGCCATTGGCCTGCATGGTTTGTAAACGGTGCGCGATGAAGTCTAAAAAATCAGTTTCGACAATAGGAAATGTCTCCCCTTGCGTGCCTAAATTATCGGCAACCGCAATGGCTGCCAAAAACCAACAACACATCATAAGGCACACGTTCAATCGTTTCATTTAACAAGATCCTTCCATGCTTTTGCTAAGATTGCTTTTGTCTCGTGAAAAAAAGGTATTTCATCGATAAAAAATAAAGCCACAATGCAGGTATTGACCACCCAGCCATACGTTTCAGGTAAAGGTTCTCTGAGTTGTATAAGAAACAGATAAACAAGAGACATCACATGCCAGAGTCGTTGCTTACTTTTGCCAGCAATTTTTTGCTTAATCCAATCAATCATATTAATAAAAAGACGACCATAAAGCACCATGCAAAGAAGCTCAACAAATCCTATTGCCCACGTTAAGGTTGGGGTTAACGTGGTTTCATTTTCTGTCATCATATGGGCCGTATGCGCAAAATAGGCCAGAAAAAACAAACAGACAGCCGCAATCATGACTGACATCATGAAAGGATAAACATCACGCCAAATCGCTATAATGGCTTGTCTTATTTTCATGCCTTTTTCTCCTTGGCTGCTTCTTTTTGATGGGCAAATTCAGGCACAGTAATATCCAAAGCGAGATCAAAGTTTTTTTGTGCGGTTATTGAGGTCAGCACCCGAAAACAATTTCTCGACTCTTCTACTGTTTGTTCGTGTCTGGCTTGACGGGCCTCAAATTCAGGGCTTTGACAATAGTGTGCCCACGCTAAATCAGGGAGATTGCTCACCCCTTCCGCCTCTTCTTCTTGTTGAATGGCTTGAGTTAAGGAAGCGTTGATGTTTGGCGTAATATCTTGGTTGGGTGCCGCAATTAATACTTTATTGCTTAAAATAATGGCGTGATGTGATGTCGCATAGGCTTGCATAATCGCTTGAGATTTATCTTCCACATCATGCAAAATCATCGTTTTGCTCTCAGCTGGCAACTGATTGTCAAGTAAAATTGACGCTCTCAGCGCATCGAACAGTGCTGCTTTATCCACGCTCACGAATGAAAGCGGTGGCACGGGTTCGACGGTTACTTGTTTCTCCACTTTTTTATGGGAATGAATAGGAATAGCCGAGCAAGGGGCTTTGGTATAGGGTGAGGCTATACTCCATCCAAGCGCGATACCGAGAAAAAGCGCACCTATCACCGGTATCGCTTGACGATTTTTGGGTAAATATTTCATTTTTTCTCCTTCATATTTTGACTTAATTGTTGTTCAATCAGTGAGGTAATATCTTGGCTTCCTGCCACTATGGCAGAACTTTTCACGATAATGACGTGGTGGGAGGCCGCATACGCATTAACCGTGCGCGATAAGGTTTGACTAAAACGATGGGTTAACGCTTTGAGTTCGGCTGGCGTGAGTGATTTTTTAGCCACCGTTTGACTGAACAGAGTGAGTGTATGATTGACGTTATAGGTAACCACGATAGGTTCACGACGCAAGAGAATCACGCTTATCAACACAATAACGAGCAGCATCAATAGTCCACACACGACGTGATAACGATTCAATACGCTATTCAGTTTAAAATCCCAATGCTTAAACACCATAACGTTCCTCCACGACTTTTTTGACCGCTTCAATAATGGGGTATCCTTGCAAACGATAATGCTCAACCGCTTGATATTCTTCCCCATCGGAGGAGTACAAGACTTTGGCAAAAGGATGTAAAAACAGGCGATGAAAACTGGAATACTTTTCCGTTTTAATCATCATTTCAGAATAGCCATTGTTTTTCGCCTCGCCAAAGTTTCTAATGAGCGTTTGCTCTAAGGCGTTAAATGCTTTGGGGTGTTTTTCAACATACTCATCAAATTTACCTTGACGCAAGACAATGTTAATGTCGCTACAACTTTTAATCGCAAGCCCCTGCGACGATTGTTCGATAGCCTCGATATTTTGCACAATGGTGGTGAAACTCCCGCGGTGTTTACGTGCGGTACGGTAACCCGCACCAATAAAATCCGCCGCCATGGTATTATTGCCTTCACAGAGCCATCGCCAGGCTTCATCAATAAAACAACTTTTGCATTGATTGCGCGGTGAGTGATAAAATTCGGTTTGAATGAGGCTTATCATCACAAACATGACAATTTTTGATAAATCTTTTATTTTTTCAAATGCCTGCATTTCGAGCACCACTAAGGGCTTTTTGCTGAAAGCTGACGCTTCGCCATTAAAAATGTGGCCAAAATCTCCTTGTGTCGTGTATGAATCAAAGCTGAGTATTAAATCATACAAACGTTCGTCTTGAGGTCTTTCAAGCCTAATGGTTTCAAGATAAGCAACAATATCATCCACACAAGCTTTTCGCCCCTTTAGGGCGCGCACCGCAGACACCGCTTTTAAAAGCCAATTGGATTGCACAGGTAATAAAGCCCCTTCTGGGTTAGACATCACCCCAAGCAGATTTTTTACCGCTTCATTCATGCTGATGATTTCCATTTTTCCACCCTTTTCTATCTCAACATCTTCGACGTCAAAGAGCGTAAACGGATTTAATGTCAAAGTGGATGCATCAATGTAATCGCCGCCGACCAATTCGCATAGATGCTTATATGAGCCGCCTAAGTCAATCACAAATACCTGAACACCTTGACTTAACTGAGTTAAAATCATGTCATTACAAAAAACGGATTTACCCGAACCAGGAGACGCCACCACGAACTGATTGTAATTGGTGATAGGCAAGGCTTTATCATCAAAATTATTAAAAAAATGGACTTGATGGCGAAAAGTGGGCAATAGCATGCCTTTGGGACAACCTTTAAAATCCGCCACAAGAGGTAAAAGATTGGCGACATTGAAATGTTTTAGTTTCTTGCGTGTCAGGCCAAAATGGTTCAATTCCGTGAAAAGTCCCTCCGAGCTTAAAAACGGCAGGTTTGCCAAATAATGGGGCATTTGCAGCATCGGTGGCACATACAGGTTCATGCCATTAGCACGAAACGCACTTAAGGCCCGCGCGGTGTCGCGTTTAGCGGTTTCAGGCGTGGAGAAAAGGGTTAAGCTATAAAAAAGCTCACAGTCCACCGTCTTTTCATCATTGAGTAAATCTTTGTGTTGTTGCTTTTCTTGGTCGGTTTCAAACGCACCGGTAAAGTGTTTGTATTTGGCGGAGCTTGCCATGTGACTCGCGATAAGTGAACCACTGTTCGCCGCCCCTTTGGATTGGCTTAAGGGTTTGACTTTAAAAATGACATTCAACACAAAAGGACAGGTAATGCCTTTTTGTGAATCAAACACATTGCTAAAATTGTCTGGCGTCATCCACAGCGCAAAGGTTTTGGGTGGTTTGGCAAGGGTTAAGCTCACGATGCGGGTGGTCTTTGTCTCACTGTTAAGTGGTGATAAAGGATAGGAAACATCCAGATAATCTTTTTCGATTGTCACAGCACTTCCCTTTTCCAGGCATTGATGGTTGAGGGTCAGTTCAGGCTCCACCTCACCTTCGGGCCAATCTGTCGTGTAACGATGGGGTGTAGTGAGGCGCTGCACCAGGCGTAAAAAAGTGGGTAACGGCATGCGTTGAAAACCCATGTGTGCGGCTTGCCATTCGGCCTCGATGTCTTCTCTGACGTTTTTTAAATGACTTAAGGTGTGTTCAAGCCGTCCCTTCTTTTGCGACAAAAAGAAAAACACTTGGTAGTCACGTAAGGTGGCGGGTGTTTTTCGGGGATTGGGATAGCCGTCAAAAATGGCTTTCTCGTGGTAATTAAGGGCTGATTGGGCCAGTGCTCGAAACAGAGGGTGTTCGCTTGAAAGCCCCGGAATACCGCGGTTGAGTTGTCCACCTACCCAAGGATGTCCCAGTAACAGACATTGAACTTCCACCGTCGGCGGAATTTTGTTTTTAATAAGATTGGCGAGCGTTAACATCATGGCTTCATCAGCACCACATAGTGGCTGCAAAATCCATCCCAAGCCCACACTTTTTTTATTCACAAAGCAATCGTCATGAAACAGTTGATACGGCATTTTTTTAAAAAGCATATCGGGATCGGAAAAGGTGTTATCTGCTATAACTTTAGTGCCACGATTGGTTCTGGGGTCGTGGTCAATCTCCGTGTCATGCAGCAGACGACGTAACTTTTCGGCCCAGGTGTGAAAATGATCGATTAGCCCTTCACTCATGATATCACTCCGCTGGGATTAGCATTCACGGTTGTAACCGTAGGGTTAAGGCTGATATAAACATAATGGCCATCATGGTATTGACCATGATCATCCGTATAAGGGGCTACCCAAATGCGTTGTGTTTCATTGGGGTCCGCGGCCACATTCGTGGGAGCTTGTTGGCTTCCTCTGTTTTTTTGTTGTTGGAGCTTATCCAACGTTATTCCTTGACTAGACAGGTTATCTGCCTCCTCTACATTTAAACAAGCATCTCCTGCGGTTGCGTCACAACTGAATTGTGAATTGATGGGTGTACACGCAGTCGACGCACTCAAAAACACGAGGCTTAAAGCAACACGACTCCATGAAAAACCATAAGATGAATTTTTTTTAATCATGATTGAACTCCAACCGTGCGCCCTAACGAGCCAGGGTTTTGATGTAATTGTTGTTGAATGAGTGCTTGTTTTTGTTGTACCTCTTGCATGAGATTAGAGGGAATGCCATGGGGTGTTGACGTATTAATGGGCGCATCTTGTCCATTTTTCTTATCATGCGGCACGATGAAAAAGCCTTTTTCAAATACGACAGTTACTTCATTGCCTGCACCCACTTGGATAATGGGATGGTATTGCTCTGCGCGCTTAATATAATAGTTGGAAAGGTTATTCATGGCAGTGGATGCACCACCTAATGCACCGTAAGCCGCAATACTGCTAGGAGCAACGGTATTCACTGCTCCAAGCGCTGACACGCTTTGGTCGGTTTGCGCATATTGCGCCGCATTAGCAAAACCTGCCAACATGCCACTTAAACCAGCCCACGTGAGAATTTTATCATCCCGCATGAGCGGCACGCCCTTGATACCTTCCTTGCCGTGATACCATACCCAACCTTCAACGTCCTCCTCAATCATGCTATTTTTATCCAAAGGATTTGGACAGCTGATGTGACTTAATCTCAATTCTGCCGTTTCGGACGAAATATCTCCCCATGCTCCAGAAATTAAACGACATTCCCTCAAATGAGAATGTCCACCACCTGGAAGCACTCCGTCATCTATAATTTTCAAAATAATAGGCTTTTGATCTTTGGTGCCAGTAACTGACGCGTTTGCATTTGCCCCACCAATAACCACGGCCCTGGCATAAGTCGTCGCAGGAACATAAGTATCATTGTTTTTGACAATGGTCTTGTCGCGGAAAGAAAAGTGTACCATGCGGCCCGAAGCACTATACATGGAAGAAGATTGAGCGGCATACCCACTCTCACTCGGCGGATAGGGTTGTACACGGCCATTTGTTCCCCGCATCATGCTCGACACTTGCGCTTTTTCTTGTGTTTCATTAGCAGAGATGACGTGGTTTTCAAGATTGTCGGTACGTTTTTCCATCCCTTCTTGGTTGGCTTGAAGGGCCGCAATATCTTCCACCACACGTGTTTGAGACGATTGCATCGTCGTCAGTGTATCGTTTAATTTTTTTAATTGTTGCGATAACGTGGATAACTCATCTTGTTGGGACGTTAATGCGCTCTCCGTATTTTTTTCGGTAAATTCCGTTCCCGTAATACCCGTTACATCCAGCGTTTCGGCTTCTTTTTTAGTAGGTTCGGGTGTGCTTAGAAAAACCCATGAAAACATGAGGTAACACATAGCAACCCCCACGGTACCGCCTAATCCATAAAGATATTGCTTACGGCGTAGCGGATTTTTAAAATACTTTCCTAAACTCATGATTGTTTCTCCACCACATAAATAAGACTCGTTTGACACGATTCCAGGGTGTCCGTTGAGAAAGCAACGGCTTCCACACCTTCGTGATAAAAATCCTTTTCTTGCAGATATATTGGCGCTTGGCCTTCGTTATACAACGTATAAACTTTACCTTTGAAATGAATGCCGTTGTAAATCACTTTAAGACGCAACTGCCCATGGCTATCAAAGCGTTTCGGCGCATTGCTCACTTCTTCCACACCATATCCTTTCGGCACATGATTTTGCATCATGGCTTTCATGAGACGCATAAGGCCCGATTCATAATCTTTCTTCTCTTCCCAAAGACGTGCTTTATCGGTAGCGGTGCGTGGCATGAGATGCACATTGTGACCGCTTGAGCGAACCGGCACAAGCGTTAAGCCCACGTTGTGTCCATCTTCGGTGCTGATAAACACCGTAAAAGGTTGGGTGTGTTGCAGTTGAATATACAAAGCCCCTTGGCTGTCCACTTCGGCCTGCGTGTAACCTTCCGGGGCGTAAAAATCCACAATGGCGTCTTTTGTCACAAAAAGGCGGTTAATGTTCGTGTCCGACAGTTTGAGCGATAGTGACTCATTGTCATTGAACACTAAAGGTTCTGCCGTTTGCGCCATGACGGCCACCGGCAAAACCAATATCACTAAGGGTAAAATCCAATTAAGTCGCATGAGCAATCTCCTTTAAGGCAGTCAACGTTAAACGACCACCATCATAGCGATACGTTAAGACATAGGTTTTTTTGACCGATTTTAACGCGCGATAACCCACCCATTGATTTAATGTACCGGTTACCACCGTCATCAATTTCGAAGGATCGGAATGCAACGTCTTTCGGTAAAAAATACTCGACATTTTTTCTTTTTTAACCACTTGAGCTTCGTTGTTCAGTGCTTTTAAGAAGGTTGCATAGCTGCCGGAGGACACATACGACAATAACAGCGCATTTTGCTCAACGATGGTTTCCGGTGAGACATTAAAACGCGCATCCAAGAGATTCATGCTCATGAGGTCGAGGTATTTGGCATCTACCTGGCTGTCAGAGGTGACATAAGAGGTGTTGGCATGAAACGGGGTCACCATACGTTTTTCATGCAGATACGCATACCAAGAAAGACTCGCATTGATAATATTACTTAAGAGAAGCCCTAACACCAGAACGGTCATGAGATTCAATTTTTCTTGCGCACGGCGCAAAACACCTTTGGCGTGTTGTTCGTTCATGATAACCACACTCGCTGATAAGATAAGGGTGTCACAGAAAGCACTTTAAAAAAGCACAGCGGCAAGACAAAATCAGGTAAATACCAGTAGCTTAAAACAATCAACCATTTAGGCCCCTTGCCTTGTTTGATAATACCTAACAACACCAAAAAACTGATGCTCAAAAGTATGCCAAAAAGAAGATGGCCTTTGAGCATCAAAAAGAAAAAGATGCCAACACCAAAGAAGAATTCCACCACTGGAATATTAAACACTTTCTTCGATTCCCCCAGCCGCTGGTAAAAATCATAGTACAACGGATTTAAGCTGCTCATGTTGCCTCTCCCTTATCCCACGTAATGCGCGTAAGCGATATCAAAAAACAGGGCCACAAAAACGACACCCGCCAAAACGGAATATTTTTTAGTGGCAAAAAAAGCCGCAATCGCCCCAATAATTTCGGCCAAACACAACAGTTTGAAGAAGGTAGAACTTGTACCCAGTGCTGGTGTAATATTCTCTTCAATCACGCCACTTAAAGGGTCAGAACCTGCCTGAGCTAAATTGACATACAGCAGAAGACTGGCTGTGCTCATCGCTGCACTTATTCTTTTTACTCCGCTCCAAAAGTAACGGATGAGATGATGGTATGTTTTCTCTTTTTTCATGGTTTATCCTCTGAAATTTACACTTAACTATTCAAATAACCGCTGATGGTTATTCCGTGCCTTGTTAACATTCCCTGTTTTTTTCACCATGAAAAAAATCGTTATCACTAACTTGAATTATCCTAAAAATTCTCTCAATGCTAAGGATGTTGTCTCATCCCCTATTTAAATGCTCCAGACATTGAGTCATGAGATTATTTAACCTCATGGTTGCTTATTTTTTATCTCCTAAAACCCTTGCGATAGTCGACGAAGTCCCTTACGGAGCCAATCAAGTAATTCACTATAGGCTCTCGCTTGTGCTAAAAATGCTTGCTTGTCTTCAAGGCTCGTGGCATTTAATGCCTGATGCTTGTTAAAAAGCATTGTACTCATCGCTTCTTTTTGCTGAGACACCAAAAAATTCAGTGAAGTGCTCATCGTTTGTTTCAGTACTTCAGGAGTTTTTTTACACGTTTGCATCATCACACACCTTTTTGACAAAATACCTACCGAAGACAAAGCGTGAAATAAGTTGTGAGACAAAAGGCCCCTTCTTCTCACAACGCTCACGAAAAAGTTTAAAAAACTTACCGCTATTACCTAGCACCTCTCGCTGTATGGCTTCTACCAAAAGCGGTGAAGGTTGATGGGTGACGATAAACATATTCATGGGCTAATCTCCCGTTGTAATTGGCTTAATTGGGATTGAATGCCTTGAAAAGTTTGCTGATATTGCTGACTCAACCATTCAAAGGCATGACGCTCTGTTTCACTGGAGGCACGACTCACTTTTTTATCGACGTTGTTGATGGCGCGTTTCAGTGAAAGCATTTCTAAAAAGAGGCCATCACACAACCGCTGCATCGACAATGAAGACACGTGCGGCGCAGGAAAAATATCTACAGGTGATGTATCGTATAAAAAGTTCATGCGTCAACCTCTCTATTCAACAGTACGCGAATGCGCGCAAAAACATAATTCAACGTTTTTTGATACTCGCTTACTAAAAAAACAAGGGTTTTTTTCTCATTAAAACTTTCATCACTCGCTATTTTTTCTTCTAAAAACTGTTTTCTGTCAGATAAATCAATCAGTTGACTGCGTAGCTCGCCAATTAAATTGATCATTGACATTTGCTTTGCATGGACATCACTAGAAAGTTTTGCCAAAAAAGGATCAATTTGTTCGCACTGCTTTATGGAATTGTTCATTTTAGAGATTCTCGTTTAATATTTTTTGCATTAAGATCGCCATCTACAATCATTACTAACAGCTCAAGAAGAGAAGAAAAATGGGAATCTCTCACTCCATCTGTTCTCATTAATAGATATCGATTTGATTCGTAGTTATATGCTATAAGCTCATTCTTCCATTCTCCTATCACTAGCTCAGAAAAATAATTCTGAAAATACTCATTCATGCTTAGTAATCCATGAATTAATCGCCGTTGTTTTTTACAGAAAATAGTATTTGAAGCGTATATCTCCAATTGACCATCATTGTAACCGTCTGTATGTCTTAATAAATTTAAATAATCTTCAGGTAATGACATATCAAGCTTAAAATGCATATCTTTCAACAGACTTGACACAAGCGACTCTGAACAAGGGTTTTGAGATTTATTCACCAATACCTTATTGTATAAGCTCTGATTGTTTTTATATTGATTCACCATTAGATATATCCTGTTAAATTTATTGTTTGTTTACTTAAATACCTCATCAAAACATCCTGGCGCGAGGTATTCATTGGACTTTTCTGCACTTGCTGCATTAATTAATCTATCACTGCATTTTTTTGATGATAATTTTTTGTAAATCTTTCTCGATGAATGAGTTTTGATCTCAAATCTCACACTAATATGATTTATGTCATGGCGAACAACATCAACCACCTCAACGATTAATCGAAATCCTGCTGATTGACTAACATATAATCTTTGTCCAATTTTAAGTGTGAGAATTAGCATGGTTCAATTTCTCCCTTTTTGAGTTTCCGTTCTAAATAAAATTCATTTAATAATTTTCTGTAGGTTCTTTCCGTAAAAATTTTCACATGTTTAGGAGCATTAAAGGCAAGACGGACTGTTTCATAATCCTTCACAGAATGAACTATCATGCTGCTGGATTCATCAAGTTGAAATTTTTCACCAAGCTGTAACTCGATAACTGTTTTATTTGACATATATTGATTTCCTTGACAAGTAAAAAAGGAGGTCAGACTTATCCAATCATAAAAAAAACATCGAACTCTTGCCCATCTTATATTTAAAATCAGCAAGCGCCCTTTAACTGTCAGAAAACTTAAATTAAAAAGATATTTTTTGAAAACAGATTGATTGTAAGATGGTTGAATAAGTATTGAGTTGAAACTTGCTAACGGGCAAGCAGGCACTGTTATAGCGGTTGCCCATATATTGATTTTAAGTTTTTGTCTCATGACCTAATCTATCCAAACTTCGTGAAAAATTAGACTGAACAAAAGACAAACAAAAAACAGGTTTAAAAATGAAACAAAATATGTTACATTTCATCTGTTTATTAGTGGTTGCGGTTAGTTCAACTGTCTAATAAGCTAATCGAACCGCAGAAATTATGTTTTCGAGGCACTTTTCTGTGGTTCATCAACCATATTAAGAAACAATTTCTTATATAGTTTCAAATATTGTTACATATTTTTTGATTGACGTCAACATTTGTTACTAAATTTGTTACGTTTTTTATTGGCTACGCTCTTAATAGATTAATTAATTATTTAAAACAGGCTGGAATTGTTAATTTCCTTAGACCTTTGACGCCTTGAGAAAGAAAGCTTTAACCATTAAATATGAAACAGAATTCTGGCTACATATTTTCAATTTTTGCTATCTGACTAATAACTTTTTTAGCTAACATATCTTCCCTTTCCATAATAAATTCTTCATTATGAGTATAAAATTTAATAATCACCGTAGCACAAACACATTCATTTTGTATAAAATCACAATAAATCTCGGCAATTGATTTATTCTTATTGCTTGATAAGATTTTTATATTGGCTACAATTTCAACAGAAAAAGGAAACAAAAATTGATTAAAATTAGAGCTAATATTGAGAATTGTAAACCTTTTATTAAATCTCTCTTTGTCTTTTAGAAAAAAATTTTCAACCACTGAAAGCATCATTTGTCTTGCTGCCTCAACGATCAGCACGCCTTGTAAATGCAATCCAGTTACATGGTCATTCAGTATTTCACAATTATCAGAAAAACATAGCATACTTGAGAAATTAACAGCATTTATTGCATTAGGTTTTGTTATTACAACATTTTTAGCTTTTAATTTATGGACAAATCTTTTGTTTTCTTTCTTATTTGCACCCATACAGGTCGAGTAACCAATATTATTGGCTACAAAAAATTCAACCATAGTATTTAAATCAGATTTTTTAATCCCCTGCCCAAGAAATACTATATCATTTTGAAAAGAGTAAGCCCCTTCATTGATGTTTTTAATAAAATTTTTGGCAATTATTATATTTTCATCATCAGCAATTTTATTAAATTTATCGCCAACAATAATAAAATTCATAAAGCCATTCTCCACATTATAATATTTTTTCCAACTTTGATGCATATGAAAAATTATTTATTTGATATACATCTGAACAATAATTACTTACTTGATATTCACTCAGAAGTAACTTAATTTTTTTATGCTCCGTCGATTCTCTCCAGCATTGAAGGGATTCTAGTGTTTCGAATTCTAAAAACAGATTAATAATTTTATTTTCATTATCAATCGAATATTTGGCTGAAATAAATTCAGCATAATTATTTAATGCCATAACTAGGTTGTTAAACCATTTATCAAAATAATTAATTCCACTCTTATTCAAATAATGTCTTACATGAAAAATAACCACAATATTTACCCTATATTCATTTTTTTAAATAATCCAGAACCTACCAACCCAATGCCGCCATACACAGAAAAGATCAGCAAAAATATATACTGAAATTTAACATTTTGCATTCCGAGGAACAAAGCTGACAAGGAAATACCAAAATTTGTGCCAAGTAATCGTACAATATTTAGAGTTACATTTGCCTTTGCATGTAGCGAGTTTTTAATTTCATTCAAACTGACTATGTTCATCCCTGAATACTGTACAGTCGCCGATAATCCATAAATAAATAAAGTTAGATAAAGAATATAAAAAGAATTAAATATCATTTCGATTGATATTAATAAGGTCAATAAAGCCAAACAAAGACTATTATATACAAGTAATTTTTTATACCCATAATTCAATGTGATAGGTTTGACAAGTATTTTTCCAAGGATCATTCCCATACCGTATAAGGACAAACATATCGCTGATTTTATTAATGGGTATTTTAAATATATCTGCAACATATAAGAACAGGCAAAAATCACACCACCAAACAACACTCGAAAAATAAAATTACTCAAAAGCCCCATTAAAAATTGTTTGTCTTCAATAAGCTCTCTTGAAATAATTGCAGTATTATTCTTTCTTGAAAACACAAAATATATTTTTAATAATAAAATTGAAGCAATTAAAAAAACAACATGAATATAATTTTGATTATCATTTATTGTCATGCTGAAAAATGCAAAAAATGACACTAAAGCCAAAGATAAAACCAAGTACCCTATAATATCGAACCTTTCATTAACTTCATCTTTATAGCTTGGAATCACTAACCATGTAATAAATAAGGATATTCCTGAAAAGATTGCAAACATAACAAATATCAGTTTCCAGCTATAGTATATTACTAAAAAAGCACTCAAAAATGGCCCCATCACTAATCCAATCAAAGCTATTCCCATAATTTTATTTATGGCTTCTAATCTATTGTCTTTATTAAATTTTTTAAGTACAAATAATCTGCATATCGGAGTAATAAAGGCGGCTGATATTCCTTGAAAACTTCTAAAAATTATAAACGATATGATATTGTTGCTAAAAACACATCCAATTGACCCAATAAATAATAATATGATACCTACCTGTAGTAACGTTTTTAAATTTATTTTATGTGATAAATATCCACAAACAGGAATAAAAATAGCCTCTGTTATTAAATAAACAGTTAAACTTATTTTCATAAATATTGGAGAAACATTGAATGATGATGCTAATTCTGGAAAAATTAAGTTAAGTGCAGCCCCATCAAAGTACTCCATGAACATTATACTTCCTAATATATAAGGCAAGCTCATCGGATTAAATCCGTACTTTTTTATAATGGCAATATCAAATGATTTCATCATTAATTGATCTTAAAAGGATTAAAAGTGATCTTTGTATCTTGAATAACATTCTTCTCTAATTCTTTGATAAAATATCTTGCAACAGAAAAAAATGGTATAAAAATTGCAACCAAACAAAGTTGCATTAAAAAATCAGACATAATTAGCATAAGAATTTTGTAAATAGAAAGGGTATTCCAAAATATCATTGGCAAAGCAATTGCATATTGAACTAACTCTCCACAAGCTGTTGCAATAAAAACTCTCATTCCAAACATTTTTTGGTTAAAAAACAACCCGAGTTTCTTTACTATAAAAATATTTATTGATATCCCCATCACCATCCCCAATGCAGCCACCATGGTTATACGCAAACTATTTCCCAACACAAATTCGTATGCTTCTTGGTTATTCCAATCATTAGGTGAAGGCAAATCAATAATTATTCTTGATATAATTGAAAAAATAAAACATGAAAGTAATAGGTTCCACATTTGTCTTTTTGCAAGATGCAATGGATAAATATCAGCCATAAGCCCACCAACTAGATACCTAAGTGGCAAAATTAAAGCAGCTCCTGAAATAATAGTATGAGCAATCGGTATAATTTTATATCCTAACGCAACAGAAGTTACGCCTAACGTAACGTAAATAGCCACCAGTGTAGGGAAAAACTTATAACCTTTGTGCTCAATTTTATTCATAGATTTCTCAGTTATTTGTTAACAATATATGCATTTTTCTTCATTAAGAGATCATGTAATTTTTCTGAATAACCATCAATAATTGAAGAAGATACACTGGTTTTCTTTGATAATTCTTTATCCCATATTTGTAAGTCTTCAAAATTATTCAGAAGATTTGTTTTATAAGCTTCATCTAATGAATTAAGCCTAATGAATATTGTTGCATAGCAAGCATCGATCATCGAAAAAAAATTCCCATAAAAATATGGTTGTTTTGTTTTCTCATTGTTTATTCTTTCTAATTTCTTATAAACTTCATCATATTTATCAGAATATTCTTTTTTATTTTGAGAAATCGACATATTATAAATGTCCATTATTAAAGAATGTCCAAATTCAATCCAAGCTCGACTATTTGCAAGTTCAAAAATATCTTGTGGATAAAGTTCTAAAGCTAATATATCGTTTATAAACTCACAAATAGCATTAGATTTAAAAATCACCTTATTATTAAATTTTAATATGGGTATTTCTTTTAATGGTGAAACAGTATTAAACCACTCTGGCTTATTAAATATATCAATATAGGTTGTTTTATGTGGAACATTTTTTTCGGTCAATATGATATGAATTCTCTGAGTAAATGGGCAGAGCTCATACCCTATTAATTCAATTTCTTTCTCGGGTAAATTTAACTCGTGATAACTCGACGCATGGTGTCTTTTTGCTGTCCACGGTTGAGTTCTGTATTCATCTAATTTGCCAATGATTCTCATATGCTCATCGCTTTTTGCCCAAACATTTAAATTTTCATTGCAATCAAAAAGTAAAACTATTTTGCAAAAGCTTTCTTCTTGTTCAATAGAGTATCCGATATCCATAAAACCTTTTCTTTTGGTAAGATAATTTTTTAAGTATTCAAACCAAACAGGGAAATATTTAATTCCTTCTGAATTAAGATAATGTTTTACTTTTACTATTATCATTATGCACCCTTATTCATTAGTTTTATTAAATGTTTTTTTGATACCTGATCTAATATATTTTTCTTATTGGATATACTTATATCCGTTGCGCTATTATTTACAATAGCCCTATATAATTCACCATTTTTTACTGACATATCCCCTTCGAGAACCGAAAACTCAGCATCTTGCATATTGGCTATTTTGTATTTAATAATTTCGTTATCTATAATAAAATCCAGCATTAGTAATTCTTTAGAATTTTCACTAATTTCGATAAGAAGTCTCATTTGGTAATTTTGAGTATTAATTAATTTTTTTTCTTTTAATTTAAGTTTTTCATTTTCTAAATCTTCCATGGCTTGCATATACCCTATGAAATGGGCATCTGATGAGTCAAATTGCTTAATAGCATCTTCGTCTTTTGCTATATCTGACGCTGATCTAGTCTCCAATTTATTTTTTTTCTTTTCATGTAGAACTAAGAGAAGCTTGTCATTTTCAGCAAGCTTTTTTGCCATTATTTTGTATTTTGGACTATTTATTTCTAAGTATCCCAAATAAGTAAGTGTTCTTATATCTCTTTGTGAAAATTTATCTGTTAATCGATCGCTTGATAAAATTTTTTCTGGTGTAGAGGGAAAACACAACCCGTTTCTTGTAATTTGCACAGTAATTACATAATTAGAGTTTTCATCTTGATCTATAGCTGCTACCTTATAGGCTGGATAACCTAAAATTTTACCAAGTAATTTTTTTAAATTAATCATTTACTCTGCCTCAAAATTTATTCTTGACTCCAGAAGAGTTCCAATAATAGAGTCTTCATCACTTAGTAATCTCATACCTAACTCTTTAAAATCACCATTTAATGCTTTTAAATATTTATCTTCTAAATCAAAAAGTATTTGCCTAAACAGTAACTGAACTCCTTTTATTTTTACTAATACATAACTCCTATCTTTGAACTGTTTTTTCGGATCAAATATCAAAATTGAATTTTTTCGTACAAATGGCTCCATAGACGTATCAGGCATGACTGTCGCAAAACCATGTTCACTAATATTTCCAATAAAAGGGATGTAGTTATTGTTATCTTTTGTGTCTAATGAGATTGTCTGAATTATAGATTCCCACCGAATTAATGGAACATATTTAACATCCACATTAGCTTTATCAACAGATGTAGAAGATTCGGCACCCGTTAAGGGTGTTTCCCCAAGTAATTGATCAATATTAACAGAAAAATAATCAGCAATAGGTTGCAATGATGAACTATGAGGTCTAGTTGATTTTCCAGTTAATAATCTATGAATTGTTGGTCTTGGCAAGTTAACAGCATTTGCCAAGTCAGCCGGACGCATATTTTTTTTACTTAATAAATTTTTAAGCACTTTACTGAGATTAAAATAGTGTTTAGCCAATGTACGTCCCAAGAAATATTGATATTGTTTCAAATAAATTGCTAAATTGTAACAAAAAATGTCGTTTTTTGCAATTTAATTACATAATTTCATTATTGTCTTTTAGAAATGGCTTCAAATTTTTTGAGGAGATTTTGATCAATCCCCATATTTTCCATTAATATTCTATTTTTTTCATTTTTCCATATATTTTTACTATAGTCTTCCCAAGCCTTTTCTTCGAAGGTTCTTTCTCCATAATATTCATTGGAACGTATGTTCTTCTGATACGCTTTATATTTTTGGTCTCTATCGATATTTTTCCATTCTTCGTAGTGTTTCTTCATATTCTTTTGCAGAGCTTCTGATAAATATATGTACTCTTCAAGCAAACCTTCCTCTTCTTGAGATAAATACCTCTTTTCTTCCCATTTCTCACCATTTTTTAAAGTTTCAAATAATACAGCCGCCGGATTATTCATTTTTGAATAAGGCTCCTGATCTTCAAATTTTCTTAATCCAAATGCAAAGGCATTAATAGAATTTTGAACGTCCTCACAGGTTAAAGCATCACCAGCTGAATTATATATTAGCCTTAATTGATTTTTTCCGAAAAATTGCGTATTTTCGTTTATACAATTTCTAAAAGCATCGGTAATAGCTTTTAAATCAATATTATTCCAATCCGCTGGCAATGAATTAGTATTAGTGCGTTGCTGAAGGTTTCTTTTACTAATTGGTGTATTTATTGCAGAAAAGCCTGCTTCCATCTCCAACTGTAACCTTACAATTTTAATAAATTCTTCTTCCAATAAAAATATGGAAAAGCCGCCTTTCCCAGGCTTTCCTTTAAGTCTGCTGAATAGTTTTTTTTCTAGCATCCTTTCTAGAATTTTTTTAATAGTTTTTTGTGTTGTGCCTCCAGCAAAACTTAACATTTCAGATGTAACGATCCCTGTATCATTTTTATTACGCTCGATACATTTTTTAACAAGAAATTGAGCTATTTTTTTTTGCAACCCAGATAACAATAAAACTTCGTCATGAAAATTAACTTTCGTTAATGAAGTATCAAAATTAGCGTGACTACTAATTGACTCCTTTTTGACTACTAATTGACTGCTAATTTCAGTGTCAAGAGAAATTAAAGCAGTTTTATTATCTAATTGAGCATCAGAACGTTCTCTTTCTCTAATAACTTCTTCTTGCATTAGATACGGCGTTCTTCTTTTTGGGACAAATTTTTTAACTACAGCATCTTGACTCATAAAATATAGCCCTAGTTATATAAGTAAATCATTCTTTATTATCGCTATTAATAGAATCAAATTCTGGCTTGGAATTCATTTGCAATAGCTCTCTTGTTAAAATATCAATATCTTCTCTTCCATAACAACTTGCTGTACTTTCAAAAACAGAAGACTTTCTTCTTCTGTATTTTTCAATATCCTTACATGTCCTTATATAAAAATTAACATACATTTTGCTATATTCTTCGTGTTTAGAGAGATCTGTGTGTGTATCACGGGAGTCTTTTTCTCTATGATCATATTGATTAAGTACAATCTTCATAGGGATTTTACCAGCATCATGGTCAGACATCATTCTGTTTACTTCTTTTACTGTAGTTTCTATACCAGAATCGCTAAAATCGCATGGAGTAGTTGGAAGCAAAATCTCATCAGCACACAGAACCGCAGAAGCAACGCCCTGCCCTAGAGAAGGCGGGCAATCGATCAGTATTAAATCATACTTGCTTCTTAGCGAATCTATCTTGCTTTTTAAGACTTTTTGAAGCGGAATAGCTTTTAACATAATAAAATTATCTAAAACAGAATTATCATATCTACTTGGAATAATATCTAACCCTGGCATAACGTTCACAATAGCATCTTCTACAGGTAATGAACTATCTTCTAACAGATCAATTAATACAGGTGTTTGATTAGCATCAATATCAAATGACTTAGTTAAGTTACCTTGGTGATCCAGCTCTATAATTAATGTCTTTTTCCCCATTAAAGTTGATCTAATGGCAACCTCCCTACATAGCGTTGATTTCCCTACTCCACCTTTTACAAGAACAAAAACAAAAACCTTACATTTTGTTTTGAATTTTTCAAATACATGTAAAGCAGCTTCGTGTTCAAAATAAACTCTATTTTTTAATTTCGAATGTTGAAGTTTTTTAGTTTTCAGTTGGTACTGAACAGCATTGGGTGTAACCCCAAGTATTTCAGCGGCTTCAGATATAAGTACTTTTGGATTCATCATAAAAATCATTTTCACCATTTTCAAGTTAAACGTCATTTTCAAGCATTAACTTTAAAATACAAAAAACATGAAGTCAATAGTTTTTTACTAAATTTTAATTTACAGAAAAGCAACGATGTTTTAAATTAAAAAAATGCATTTGAAGTTCAATATAAGATGTAGTAGTTATTGTTAATAAATTCTCTACTACTACTAATAGCCAATTAGACTGCTAATTGACCGCTAATTTTGAGTAATATTTTTATCAATCAAGCCTTTATCTTCAATATAATTTTAGCAATTACCCTTATTGCATTGTATTTAATATTGACTACTAAAGTGACTGCTAGTTGACGGTTAATTTAATTAATCTGACTGCTGAATTGACTACTATTTAGACTGCTTTACCGACTGCTTTTTGTTATGAAATAATTTATGTTTCTTGTAAACAAGAAAAAACGCCTTTTATTGTTAAATAAAAAAATCGTTTACGGTTTCTTGTTTTTAATGATTTAAATCTGATAATAAATAGAAAAACTCTTTTATTGAAATTTTGACTGAAGTAAAAAATGAGAGGATCTTTTTTATAAAATCTTGTGATTTTTTTGTCAATTTATTCCGCGACAATTAACTCTACGGGCCGGCAAAGATAATTGTCGCAGGACATCGATTTCACGTATCTTGCGGTAATTACTTTGCTAAGTGGTCTTACATATGAAAAAAATTAAATGTGTTATATGGGTTTGGTATACATAAATTATTTTGGTTTGTTGGTGTTGTTCTTGTGATGTTGATAATTTACCACACACCTTATTGACTACCAAATTGACCGCTATTACAATATATTCTTGATGTTACTTTTTAGCAAGACAATACAAGATATCTCATAAATTTGACTGCTAATTGACGTCTAATTAATGGATAACAAGAAACCAAAGAAGCCATTTATAATAATAGTGATATAAGAAATTTTATTAAATTGCTGAATTTTAATATTTGTATTTCAGACTGCCAATAGACTACCAAATAGACTGCTAATTTATTTTAAATAATAGCTGATAAAGTTATCAAAGGCTTATATCGCTTGACTGCTAATTTGACCGCTAATAGATTAAGCGAAAAGTCTGCGCGCGGAACACGGTTCTTTACTGGGCGAGCTGCGTTATGTCCGCATTGTTCGTGATTAGCGTTAAGATAGTACGAACTATATTGTGCGACAATTAACTCGACCGTCTGCAAAGATAATTCAAAAAACATATGAGCAGTTTGAAATATGGCGCCAAAAATAATTTTCAGTATCAATGTATTTGCACAGGTGGCAAAATAGTACCGCCCAATAAATAAAAACTTTTTTAGTTATGCGCTGATATTCAAAATAACTCGATTAATGAAAAGATAATCACACTTTCAAAAGGCGTATGAACGATTATATTATTTACTTGCCAATGGCGTGTTATAGTTAGATGCTATTAGCGGTCAAATTAGCAGTCAAGCGATATAAGCCTTTGATAACTTTATCAGCTATTATTTAAAATAAATTAGCAGTCTATTTGGTAGTCTATTTGGCAGTCTATTGGCAGTCTGAAATACAAATATTAAAATTCAGCAATTTAATAAAATTTCTTATATCGCCATTATTATAAATGGCTTATTTGATTTCTTGTTATCCATTAATTAGACATCAATTAGCAGTCAAATTTATGAGATATCTTGTATTGTCTTGCTAAAAAGTAACATCAAGAATATATTGTAATAGCGGTCAATTAGCGGTCTATTTGGTAGTCAATAAGGTGTGTGGTAAATATTTTACATTCACGGTTCAAAAGGTAATATTTACATTTTTGTAACAAAAACTCATTAGACGGTATTATAAAGTTTTCCACAGATCTTGGGGATAGTGTGCCGCAGGCACGCAGAGAAATGTTCTAAGGAAAGGACATGGATTGTGTAAAGCTATAGGAAAGATGGTGGTAGGCCCACCGAGATCGACCTTCAGGGGTAGGTCTCAAACC